>NZ_BCYU01000006.1 GCF_001598355.1 Sphingomonas asaccharolytica NBRC 15499 | reverse complement strand
GCGCGGACGTCCTCGATATGGAGTTTGGGCACCGGCTCGAGCCACACCGTTTGCCAGATGCCGCTGACCGCGGTGTACCAGATGCCCGAGGGATCGAGGATCTGCTTGCCGCGGGGCTGCGTGCCGGCGCTGGTCGGATCGGCGACCTGCACGACTAGGTCGTTCTGCCCCGGCTTCAGATAGTCGGTGACGTCGAAGCCGAACGCGTCGAAACCGCCTTTGTGCGACCCGACGACAGCGCCATTGACCCAGATCGTCGCGGCAAAATCGACCGCGCCGAAATTGAGCATGACGTGCGCGCCCGCCCAATCCTGCGGCACCGTGAAGCTGCGGCGATACCAGATGCGATCGTCGGGCGTGACCTTGCGCGCGACGCGCGACAGTTTCGACTCGACCGGATAGGGCACCAGGATCTGGCCATCCATTCGGGCCGGCTGCGGTGCCGAATCCCTGGCGATCGCATAATCCCACAGACCATTGAGATTGAGCCAGCGATCGCGTTTCAGTTGCGGCCGGGGATAGCTGCGCCAGGCGTTGTCGGGCGTGACCTCCCTGCCCCACCGGGTCATCAGGTCGCTCGTATAGACGCCATCGTTCGCCGGCGCGGTCTGCGCTGCGGCTTGGATCGCGCTCATCGCCAGGATCATCGACGCGATTGCTCCGATCAACGTGCGCATAGCGTTTCTCCTCAGGCGTTTTGGTCATCGGTCAGCGATCAAATTTGGTGAGCCCAGGGCGCGCGGGCTGGCGCAGCCCTGGGCTCTTGCCTCCGTCGAGGGGGGAGGGGAACGGAGGCAAAGAGTATAACGGGTCAGGGCATCGGCGACATCGATGGCGGCGCGTCGGCCGGCGCCGCACCCCATTTCTTGTTCGGCGTCGGCCCCATGGACAGCACCAGCTTGGCGCCGTCCTTGATGTCGTCATGGCTGAACCAGGGCTTGGTCCAGGGCCGGCCGTTGAGCGTCGCCGACTGGATGTAGATGTTAGCGGCGGAGTTGTTCCTCGCCTCGACCTCCAACGTCTTGCCGTTGCCCATCTGCAGCTTGACGTCGTCGAAGATCGGGCTGCCGATGATGTAATTCTGGCTCGACGGATCAACCGGATAGAATCCCATCGCGCTCAACACATACCAGGACGAGGTCGCGCCCTGATCGTCCATCCCGGGATAGCCATAGCCGGAGGCGTCGCTGCCATACATGTCGGCGAGGATCCGGCGGGTCAGCGCCTGTGTCTTCCACGGCTGGCCGCCCCAATCGTAATAATAGGCCGCCTGTTGGTCGGGCTGATTGCCCTGGACGTACTGGCCGATGAGGCCGGTACAATCGCGGCAAATCCCCTTGGGATTATAGGGCGTGGTAAAGAACCGATCGAGCTTGGCCGTGAAGGCCTGACGCCCGCCGAGCAACCTGGCCAGCCCGCTGACGTCATGCGGCACCAGCCACAAGGTCGACCACCCCGATGCTTCCTTCATCATGAAATTATAATAGGGCTCGCCAGGGTCGAACGGCGCAATCCACTTGCCGTCGGCGGTCCGGCCGCGAACGAAGCCGACCGATTTGTCGAACACGTTCGCGTAATTATGCGCGCGCTTCAGGAACAGCGCGTAATCGTCCATCTTCCCGAGCCGCTTGGCATATTGCGCCATCGCGAAATCGTCCCAGGCATATTCGAGCGTGGTCGCAGCACCCGCTTTGCCCCCCGCATAAGGTGGGCTTGGATTGCCGTCGGGGACCACGTCCGCGATCCAGCCGTTCTTGTCATATTCGGCGAGATAGTGGCGCGGGCCGGCGGGATCGGTCGCGTTCTTGCGGAGAAATTCATACGCCGCCGCATAGTCGAACGGGATGCCGCGCTCCCACGCGCCCAAATACATGAACACCGCATTGTCGCCGTGGAACGACGTGTTCATGAAGCCCTTTTCGCGCGCCATATCGAGCTCGGACTGCATGACGTTGCGCATCGTCTCCGGCTCCATCAAGTCGAGCAGGACGATCTGGTTGCGGCCGGTATCCCAGAACGGCACGGGGCTGTAGCGATCATGCGTCGCGGTCTGCACCTTGCCGTTGGTGTCGGTGAACTTCTCTCCCTTGGCGGCGACCAGGCGCGGGCTGGCGAACGACTGGAACAAGGTCGAATAGAACAGCATCCGCTGCTTCGGCGTCCCGCCAGTCACCTGGACGCGATCGAGCAGTTTCGACCATGCGCCGCGCGCCGCGTTGCGAACGCCATCGAAATTCCAGCCGGGCAATTCATCGCGCAGACGCCGCTCGGCCTGGGCGTAGCTGGTGCCATGCGCGATCTTCATCAGCACTTTCTCGCCCGCCTTGGTGCGAAAGGTGACGTAGCTGCCGGCAAAGCTGCCCGAGATCGTGCGCTGGTCGGGCTCGACCCTTTTGTCGCCGATACCCCAGCCCTTGGCGTCACCCGGCGACTTGCTGAACGTGCCCAGGCTGGCAAACGGCTTGGAGAATTCGGCGACGAAATAGGCGCCATCCGCCCCATCGCTATTCTTCGAGACGCCGCGCACCGTCTGATTGCCGACGATCTCGATGTCCCCGCCATGGTCGGGGAAATTGATCAACACGTTCGCCCGATCGCTGTCGGGGAAAGTGAACTGCATCAGGCTCGCCCATTGCGTGGCGGTCAGTTCGGCCGTCGTCCGGAACGTGCCGAGATAGGCTGAATAATAGCCCGGCGACGCGATCTCGCGCGACTTGTCGTAATAGGATTGCGAATAGGCGGGGGGCACCGACCAGTCGCCGACGACCGGCATGATGATCGGTTCCGCGCGGCCGCCATAGGACGAGCCGCCGCCTCCGGAAAATCCGATCATCGTCGGGTTGGTGTAATAATAGGGGACCTCGACGCCGTTCGGATAAGTCAGCGCGATATTGTTGTTGATCGGCGCTGCCTCGACCGAGCTGTGCGGCAGGCGCGCGCCCGGCGAGGTCTGGCCCGAATAAACCGGCTCGCCCGGTGGCGGCGCATTGCCGATCAACTCAGGCCGATCGAGCGGTGCCGTGCCGACCAGCGGATTGACCTCATCGACCGGGGCTTTGGCGGGAGCGGTCTGCGCGTTGACGACCACCGCTGCCGACAAGGCGAGCGATAGGCCCAACGGCAAGAACAACAGGCGGGCGCCGCGACCCTGCCCATCCGGCCATACAAGCGTTTGGCGGATACCCACGGTACCTCCCCTGGTTCTCGGAGCTATTACTGCCCCCTGACGACCACCCCATTGGTCCTGTTTCCAACGGCGTCGAATGGCACCGTCGATTAAATTAAGTATTTTGTCAATTGAATTAGTACGTCAAAAAAGCTTGCCCGTGACGGATGTTATCTGCTGGTAGAATGGGACGGATCGACGCTGTTGGCGCGTCGGTCGGGCTCAGCGCGCGGGCTGGATCGCTCGGCCGTTGGCGTTGCTGGTCGCCGGCACTTTCCACAAGGCGCCGGGCTTGGGCAGCAGGAAATGGCTGAACGGCAGGATGGCTGCTCCGACCGCGGGCGCATCGTCCGACAAGGCGGCGCGCGCCACCGGGGCGATCACCGGTACGTTGGTCGCCTGGTCGCGCAACAGGTCGTGCGCCCGTTCCGCCAGCCGCTCGACGATCGCGCTCGGCAAGCGCCCGCCGACCAGCACGACGCTGGGATTGATCAGGCAATTCACCGCTTCGAGCGGGACGTAGAGCTGCTCGGCCGCTTGGCCGATCCATCCGTCGACGCACTTCTCGGCTGCCGGCGACAGGTGCGCCACGCCCATCACATCGGCGAGTCTCAACCCGTCGCGCTCGAGCTGCCCGGCCAAGCCCGACAGCGATACGAGGTTCTGGATCTGGTCACGCGGGCCGCTGCCGGGCGCGTGCATGAAACCCAACTCTCCGCTGCGGCCGTCGACGCCGCGAAAATAGGCGCCATCGATGACCAAGCCGCCGCCCAGCCCCGATGAGATCAGGATGTAAAAGAAAGTGCTGTGCTTCTGCCCAAGGCCGAGTTGCATTTCCCCCATCGCGGCGGCTGCGGCGTCGTTCTCGACGAAGATCGGCAGCGAGAAGGGTTTGTCGAACAGATCGCCCATGTCGATCTTGTCCCACTTGGCATAGGCTGCGGGACGCCCCGGCAGATCGACCAGACCGAGATCGTCGGGCACGGCGACGCCCAGGCCGACCAGGCTGGCCTCCTTGATCCCGGCCGAGCGCATCATCTCCTTGATCGATCGCCGGTAGAGCGAGCGAACATGATCGGGCAGCGCGAAATTCACTTCCTCCGACACCCGGGCCAGGGTTTCGCCGGCGAAATTGACCAGCACGATGGTGATGTGGTCGCGGTCGATATTGACGCCGATCGAGTGGCAGGCATCCCGATTGATGACGAGTTTGGTCGGCGGCTGGCCACGCCCGCCGCGGCGCTGACCCGCTTCCTCGATCAAGCCATCCGCGAGCAGGCGCTTGGTGATGTTGGCGATGGCCGGCGCGGTCAGCCCGGTAATCTCGGCGAGTTCCACGCGCGTCAACAAGCCGTTGATGCGGATCGCATGGAGCGTGACGCGCTGATTGTGGTCGGCGGCGCGCTCGAGATTGGTGCCGGAGAGCCTGAGGCGGGTTGTCGGCTGGGTCATCCGTGCATCCTTATTGCCGGAGCGCGGGTGATCCCCACTTCTTGTTGAATCACGTGGCGACGGATGACCATGAGCATAGTCATACGAATTAGCTGGCCGCAGTCGAGAACGCCAATGCGGAATATCTTCACAATGGTTTCAATTCTGGCCATTACGCCGCCTTTGCCCGGGGTTGGTTGATGGTATCCTCCATCGCCTCCAGCGTGACCCCGCGCGTCTCGGGGAAGAAGCGCCAGACGACGAGGAATTGCACGCCCATTGCCGCGGCGAAGAACCAGAACGGTGCCGCCTGAGTGTATCGCGCGACCACCGGAAAACCGAACGCGATCAATGCATTCATTCCCCAATGCGTCGCGCTGCCCAACGCCTGGCCGCGCGCGCGCACCGCGGTCGGGAAGATCTCTGTCAGATAGACCCAGATCACCGCACCCTGCGAAATCGCGAAGAACAGGATGAAGCCGATCAGCGCGGGAAGCAGCAGCGCTTGCCCCTGCCCGGTCGAATAGATCGTCGCGACCGCGGCCAGCGCGCCCCCTGTGCCCGCCGCACCGATCAACAGCAGCGGTTTGCGCCCCGCGCGATCGATCACTGTCATCCCGACAAAGGTGGCCAAGAGATTGGCGACACCGATCGCGACCGATTGCAGATCGGCCGATAGCCGGTCGAACCCGGCCGCGGCGAAGATATCGCCGAGATAATAGAGGATCGCGTTGATCCCGGAGAGCTGATTGAACGCGGCGACCCCGATCGCGAGCAGAATCGGCTTGCGATAAGCCGCCCAGCTGAGCCGAGCATCCGGCGCCTCGACCTGATCGCTGCGGAATTCGGCGATGATCGCCTGCGGGTCGCCCATCCCCAGCTGGGCAATCGCTGCCAGCGCATCCTCGTCGCGCCCACGTTGCGCCAGCCAGCGCGGCGACGGCGGAATGCGGAGCAGCATGATCAGGAACAGGATGGCCGGAAGGGCGGCGATGCCGAGTTTCATCTGCCAGGCCAGATCGGTCGTCACCAGCCGGCCAATCACGAAATTGCTGACATAGGCGACCAGGATGCCGATCACGACGTTGAGCTGGAACAGCGCGACCAGGAATCCGCGCCGCGCCGCCGGGCTCACTTCGGCGATATAGACCGGCGCCAGCACCGACGAGCCGCCGATCGCCAGGCCGCCGAGGAAACGGAACGCGACGAATGCCGCGAGATTCCAGCTCGTCGCCGAGCCCAGCGCCGAGATGATGTAAGCGATCGCGATCCAGATCAGCACAGCCCGGCTACCATATCGGTCGCCCGGCTTGCCCGCCCCGAGCGCGCCGACCAGCGTCCCGATCAATGCCGCCGATACCGCCGTTCCAAGCCCGATTGCGCTGAGCCCGAACACGCCGCGCAGCGCCTCGGTAACGCCCGAGATAACCGCGGTATCGAAACCGAACAGCAATCCGCCCAGGCTGGCGGTGCCCACCGCGTTCCAATTGACGCGTTCCACTGGCGTGCCCATCAAGCTGTCTCCCACCGCGCCCGAGCCGTTCGCTCTATTTATTTATCTAATTGAAGTATTAATCTAGCCGGTCAAGCGGGCGTGGTTCGGGACGGCCTCCGAATGGCCGCACGAACGGCAACTGGAACGCCTGGCAGGCCACTTGCGACTTGGCCCGCTCACTGGTCTGACCAATATCGACAAACACCACCGGAAGCGCTACGCCACCTGCCAGCGGACAACGCCGCGGGCTGGGGAGAGGATCGTGAAGCGGATACCGCATTTGCGCTGGTGGATCGTCGCGCTGATCTGCGCCGGCACGATCGCCAATTACCTAGCGCGCAATTCGCTCGGTGTGCTCGCCCCCGAGCTCAAGACCTCGATGTCGATCTCGACCGCGCAATACAGCTACGTCGTCATGGCGTTCCAGCTCGCCTATACCGTCATGCAGCCGATCGCGGGCTATATCGTCGACCGGTTCGGGTTGCGCGCCGGGTTCGCATTTTTCGGGATCGCATGGTCAGCCGCCAATATGCTCCACGCGCTGGCCGGCGGATGGATCAGCCTTGCTTTCTTTCGCGGATTGCTGGGCCTGGCCGAGGCGGCGGCAATTCCCTCAGGCATGAAGGCGATTGCCGAATGGTTTCCGGCGCGCGAACGCTCGATCGCGACGGGGTGGTTCAACGCCGGAACGTCGCTTGGGGCATTGATCGCGCCCCCGCTCGTCGTTGCGGTCGCCTTATGGGGCAATTGGCGGCTGGCCTTTATCGTGACCGGCGCGGTCGGGCTGGTGTGGGCAGCCGCATGGTATGCCTTTTACCGATCGCCGACCGAGCATCCCGCGATCACGCCGCGCGAGCAGGCGATGATCGCAGAGGATCGCCCCAAAATCCCGGCCCGCAAGGCCAGCGCGCGCGAGATCCTGTCCTCCGCCCGCTTCTGGGTGATCGCGGTACCGCGCTTCCTTGCCGAACCGGCCTGGCAAACCTTCAGCTTCTGGATTCCGCTCTATCTCGCGATCGAGCGCCACATGGATCTGGCGCATATCGCCGCCTTTGCGTGGCTGCCGTTCCTGGCGGCGGATCTCGGCGGCGTGCTCGGCGGCTATCTTTCGCCGTTCTTCATGAAGCGCTTCCACGTCAACCTGATACCCTCGCGCGTGCTCGGGATCAGCCTGGGCGCGGTATTGATGATCGCGCCGGGATGCATCGGGCTCGCTGTCAGCCCTTATGTCGCCATCGCCTTGTTCTGCATCGGCGGGTTCGCGCATCAGATGATCTCGGTGCTGATCAACACGCTGTCCGCGGACGTCTTCACGCCGGAGGAAGTCGGCACCGCCAATGGCTTTGTCGGGCAGGCAGGCTGGGTCGGCGGGCTGCTATTCACATTCCTGATCGGTCAATATGCCGATCGCATCGGTTACGCGCCATTGTTCGCGGCGCTCGGCATATTCGATCTGATCGGGGCCGCCGTGCTGATCGCCTTTGTCCGCCGCTTGTCCCTCCCGCAAATGGAAACCCGTTCATGAGACGCGCTGTGTTGTCCGACCCTCCATTGTTCGCGCTGACCGAACGCGGGCCCGGCCGGCTGACGCTCGCCGCCGATACCGGCGCGGTCGCGCATTTGTTCGTGCTCGAGGACGATATCGCGCGATTGTTGCTGCTCGCTGATGGCACGGTGGCGAGCCCGCCGAGCTGGGCGATCGCGCCAGGCGCCGCCGACATCGCCGAGCCCGGGCGCGACCGCCTGGATGTAGCGGGCTTCGCCTGCCCCGATTTCCGGCTGGAGCAAGGCGACGACCGGATCATCGTCGAGACCGCGCGCCTGCGCGTCAGCATCCGGCTGCATGGCCTCTATTGCACCTGGGAGCAACGCGACGGCGATGCTTGGCGGCTGATGGCGGCGGACCGCCCGACCCAGGCCTATGATTTCGGCTGGTGGGACGGCCGCGCGCATCATTATGTCGCGCGCCGCTCCGGTGAGCGCTTCTACGCACTCGGCGACAAAAGCGGCGACAATGACCGTGCCGGGCGGCGCTTCCGTCTGACCAATCTCGACGCGATGGGCTATGACGCCGAGACCAGCGACCCGCTGTACAAATCGATCCCCTACGTCCTGGTCGCCGACGCCGAGCGCCGCTGCCACGGCACTTTCTACGACACGACCGCAGATGTGCATTTCGACTTCGGGCGCGAGATGGACAATTATCACGGCTGGTACCGCCACATGGTGGCGGAGGCCGGCGATGTGGATCTGTGGATGATCGCCGGCCCCGATCCGCTGGCCGTCACTCGCCGCTTCACTTGGCTGACCGGCCGGCCCGCGCTGATGCCGCGCTGGTCGCTCGGCTATTCCGGGTCGACGATGAGCTATACCGACGCGCCTGACGCCGCGGCGCAAATGGCGGGGTTCCTCGACAAGCTCGCGGAGCACGATATCGGCTGCACCTCGTTCCATTTGTCGTCGGGCTACACGTCGATCGGCGACAAACGCTATGTGTTCAACTGGAACACCGACAAATTCCCCGACCCGGCCGCTTTCGTGACGAGCTACGCGCAAGCGGGTGTCGAGCTGGTGCCCAACATCAAGCCCGCCTTGCTGCGCAGCCATCCGCGCTATGACGAGGTCGCCGCCGACGGGTTGTTCGTCGCCTATGAGGACGGCACCCCGGTCGAGGTGCAATTCTGGGACGAAGTCGGCAGCCAGATCGATTTCACCAATCCGCGCGCCGCCGAGTGGTGGCGCGACCAGGTCAAAACCGCGTTGCTCGACAAGGGGATGGTCGCGACCTGGAACGACAATAACGAATATGAGATCTGGGATGCGCGCGCGCGGTTCGCCGGCTTCGGCCAGCCCCGCGCCGCCGCCGAAATGCGGCCCGTCCAACCCTTGCTGATGACGCGCGCATCGCGGCGCGCCCAGGCCGAGGCGCTGCCCGATCGCCGTCCCTATGCCGTCACGCGATCGGGCATGGCCGGGCTGCAGCGTTACGCCCAGACGTGGAGCGGCGACAATCTGACCGAGTGGAAATCTTTACGCTACAATGCGCGCCAGTCGATCGGGTTGGCGCTGTCGGGCGTGTCGAACAGCGGCCACGATGTCGGTGGCTTCGCCGGGCCAGCACCGTCGCCCGAATTGCTGATCCGCTGGGTGCAGGCGGGCGCGCTGATGCCGCGCTTCAGCATCCATAGCTGGAACGACGACCGCACCGTCAACGAGCCGTGGATGTACCCCGAAGCCCTGCCCGCGATTCGCCGGCTGATGGCGCTGCGCCAGACGCTGATCCCCTTCTTCTACGACCTGCTGCACGCTTATCACGCGGACTATGCGCCGATGGTGCGGCCGACCTGGCTCGATTTTCCCCGTGACGCTGTCGCCTGGCAGGAGAACGACGAACATCTGCTCGGCCCGAACCTGCTGGTCGCGCCGGTAATGGAACAAGGCGCCGAAGCGCGAGCCGTGCGGCCACCCGAGGGCGCCGAATGGATCGACGTGTGGACCGGAGAGCGGATCGCCGGCGGAACGTCGGTCACGCTCGACGCACAGCTCGATGGTTTGCCGCCGCTGCTGGCGCGCGCCGGATCGGCGATGTTGGTCGATCTCGCGCGCGGCGGATGGCGGCCCGAACCCCATCGCCGCGGCGTGTGGCTGTTCCCGCCGCGTGACGGCGCTTTCAGCTGGTCGGCGGTCGAGGATGCGGGCGATGGCGATGGGCCGGTCGATAGCTGGCACCTCACCGGCCGAGCGGAGGCGACGCGGATCGTCGTCGATGTCTGCCGTGACGGGCCCGGTAGCTGGGGCGACGGCGCCATCACCCTGTTGCTGCCGCCAACCGAGACTCGCTCGCTGGTGGTGAATGGCGGCGGTGGGAGCGACATCGACCATGACGGCCGCCGCGGCGTCACGCTGACGATCTAGCGCAGCGCGGATCTCAGATCGCGACGCGGCGCGCCAAGTCGGTGCGTCTGGCCTCCACCTCGGCGCGGGCGCGTTCGAACGCGTCGCTTTCGGTCGCCGTGAGCAAGCCGTCGATCACGCGCGCGAGATGATCGCGCATGGCCTCGCGCGCCGCCTTGGGGTTGCGCTCGCGCAGCGCCGCGAGGATCGTCTGATGCTCGTCGATCCGCGGCACCACGCCGACGCTGCGCGCACGTTCGAGCATATGCTGGCAGAGTGGCGAACGGGACCGCGCGTCCCACAAAGATTCGACCACGTCGACCACCGCCGAATTGCGCGTGGCGCGCGCGATCGCCAGGTGGAATTCGCGGTCGGCATGTTCGCCGCTGACATTCTCCTCGTTCTCGCGCTCCATGTCGCCGATCAGCACTTCGAGCGCCGCGATCTCCTCGTCGGTGATCGACACCGCGGCGAGCGCCGCCGATTCCCCTTCGAATAGGCGGCGCGCCTCAGTCAGTTCGAACGCGCCGATATCGAGTCCGATCATCGGCGTGTCGAGTGGCGGGTTATCGACGACGAAGATTCCCGAACCGTGGCGCGACCGCACAATGCCGATGACTTCAAGCGCGATCATCGCCTCGCGGACCGTCGGGCGGCTGACCTTATACTCGTCGGCGAGCTCGCGTTCGGACGGGATGCGCTGGCCCGGCAGGAAGTCCCCGCGCTGGATCGCCTCCGCGACGGATGCGGCGACCTGCTGGTAGAGTTTGCGCCCGTCGGGCTGCGACGCGGCCCCGGCTGGCTTGGTAACTGGCCTGATCAATCTCTGTATCGGCATAACTGACTGGGGCTTACCAAAGCCCGCGCGCAGCGGCAACAGCGACCTTCTTTGGTAAGGTGGCCTGACGGGCCTTTGTCAGGCAATCCTTGCATGTGGTCAGACCATTTGCTAGCTGAAGCGGTGAAGCATCGGCGAAAAGACCCGACGCACATATCGGAGAGGGAAGATGATCGGATTGCATGCATCTGTCGGACGGGGCGCGCTGGCCCTGTCGCTCGCGTTCTGCGCGACGCCCGCACTGGCCCGAGCGGACAAACCGGCCGATCCCGGCCGGAGCACGCCGGACGCGGCCGCGCCCCAGAGCAGTCCCGTTGCCGCCGAAACCAACGAGCCCGTTCCCGGCGACATCATCATCACCGCTCAGAAGCGCTCGGAAAATATCCAGAAGGTGCCGCTGGCCGTCTCGGTGGTCAGCGAGGCACAGCTCAAGGCCTCCGGCGTCACCCAGTTCCAGGATCTGGGCAAGATCGCGCCGTCGCTGACCGTCCGCCCGGCCGAGCATCCGGTCAACGCCAACGTGTCGCTGCGCGGCGTCGGCACGTTCGCGTTCGGCATCGGTGTCGAGCCGAGCGTCGCGGTGCTGGTCGACGAAGTGCCGCTCGCTTTCCAGGCGCGCGCCTTCACCGATCTGCCCGATGTCGAGCGGATCGAAGTGCTGCGCGGCCCGCAGAGCACGCTCTACGGCAAGTCGGCCTCGGCCGGCCTGATCAACATCATCACGCGCCAGCCGACCGATACGTTCCACGCGCGGTTCAATGTGATGGGCACCACCGACAGCGAATATGGCGGCAATTTCAGCGTCTCCGGCCCGATCAGCTCGCAGCTCGGCTATGTTCTGTCGGCGAGCTATTCGAACTGGGACGGCAATGTCCGCAACCTGTTCAACGGCAAGAAAGTGAACGGGCGTGAGGCGTTCAACACGCGGGGCAAGCTCCGCTGGGAGCCGGTGTCGAACGTCACCATCACCTTGTCGGGCAATTATCTCAACGGCAACACCACGGTCGGACGACCGTTCATCCGCCTGGATCCCACTGCGTTGCTCCGCAACACGGCGGGTCAGACCCAGGCGGTGACGATGCCTGGAGTCACCGTCGGCCCGGACAATCGGGAGATCAGCAACAATTACAATTCGCGCACCAAATATGAAGGTGGGGGCGGGTCGCTGCGCGGGGAAATCGGACTGGGCGACATGACGCTCGTGTCGATCACTTCCTATGACAAATTCCGCCTCAACGACTATCTCGACCATGACGACACGTCGTCACCTGCGGCGGTCGGCAACAACATCCAGGTTGGCCAGTTCCACTCGACGCTGTTCACGCAGGAAGTCCGCCTGCTTTCGTCGAGCTCCAAGCCGTTTCGCTATACGCTGGGCGCCTATTATGCGAACGTGAAGTTCGAGCGGCCGTTCCTGCGCGGCCCAGCGTTCAGCCTCGCCAATTGGTACGCGACCTCGAAATCCGAGCAACTCGCCGCCTTCGCCCAGGTCGACTGGGAGATCGTGCCGCACCTCATCCTGACCGGCGGCGGGCGCGTCCAGAACGAGAAGGTTTCCTATACCTTCCAGGACAATATCGCTGCTGCCTCGTTCAGCGGCCATGCCGAAGACACCGCGGGCACCTACCGCATCAGCGGGCGCTACGAGGTTACGCCCGACCTGATGTTCTTCGCCACCTATTCGACGGGGTATAAGGGTCAAACCTACGATCTCACCACCGGTTTCAACCAAGCACGCGCAAATGCCGGCCCGATCAAGCCCGAACGGTCGCGCGACAAGGAAGTCGGCATGCGCGCCCAGTTCCTCGACCGGCGCGTGACGTTCAACCTCACCTATTTCGATACTAATTACAAGAATCTACAGGCACAGACGATCGAGACCATCAATCAAACCCAGAATTTCCGCCTGACTAACGTCGGCGGACTCAACACAAAGGGTGTCGAACTGGACACCTCGGCCCATATCGGCGAGGATTTCAATTTGACCGGATCGGTCGCTTATCTGGATGCGAAATATACCTCTTATCCACGTGCGCAATGCTACCCATTGCAGGTGCAGGCGACCGGCTGCGTTCCGGCCGTGCTTCCTTCACCGGGCGTGCCCGCTCAGCCGGCTTATCAAGTTCTGACCGGAGCCCGCGCCGTGCAGGCGCCCAAATGGAAATTCTCCGTTGGGGCCGATTATTCGCCGTCGCTAGGCGGCAATCTGAAAGGTGTCGCGCAGGCCAATTGGCAATATCAGAGCAGCGTCTATTATGTCGCGGAAGACCCCCAGACCTTCCAAAAGGCCTATAGCATCGTCAATGCCGGGCTCGGTGTTCGCGACAAGGACCGCAAGTGGGAAATCGTCGCCTTCGTCAACAACCTGTTCGACGTTCAATATTATCCATCGCTGGTCAATACGGCGAGCAATTTCAACAATAGGCTCGCGACCCAGGCGCTGCTGCCGCGCGACTTCCGTCGCTATGGCGGTCTGCGGCTCGGCGTAAATTTCTAATGGCAGGGCGGGGCGCACACCGCCCCGCCTCCTCGTGCGGATCGGGAGCGACGTGATGGTTCGTTTTGCGCTGCCCGTGGCGATGGCAAGTGCCGCAGCGCTGCTCGCGGCGGCAGGCGCCCCGGCCCAGGATGCACCGGCACGGCCCGGAGTCGACGCTCCCGAACTGGCCGCGCTCGGCCCGCATCCGGTCGGCGTCACTGACGTCGAGTTCGTCCAGCCTGGCCAGGCCGATCCTCTCCAGGGCCAGGATCGACCGGTGATCGTCGACCGGCATCTGGCGCTCAAAATCTGGTACCCGGCCGCCGCGCCGGGAAAGGGCACGACCTACCGCTCGGCACTACCGGGCGAGAACGGGAAGGATGTCGCCTTCTCCGTCGCCGGCATTGCGTCGCCCGGCGCGCGTGCTGCCCAGGGGAAGTTTCCCCTCGTCATCCTAGCGCACGGCTATAGCAACACGCCGGTGGTGCTGTCCTGGCTGGGCGAGAACCTCGCCAGCAAGGGCTATGTCGTCGTCGCCCCGGACTTTCGCGATCCGCCGATCACCATCCGGACCGCGGCGGCGGCGGCCGGTCCGCTTGCCCGGCGGCCGCTCGACATCGCTTTCGTCGCCGCCGAGGCGCAACGGCGCGCCCGCGCGGGGCTCGGGCCATTCGCGACCGCCGATGCCGACCGGACGGTGCTGATCGGCTATTCGATGGGCGGTTATGGTGTACTCACCGCCGCCGGCGCGCCGCTCGATCCGGCGCTGGCGGGGGCAACCCGCAATGTGCTGGCGCCTTATGTCGCGACCGGACCAAAGGCAGGCGAGCTCAAGGTCGCCGGGCTGAAGGCAGTGGTCGCGATCTCTCCGCCCGCCGCGCTTCGCGGCACCAATATGTGGGCGACCCCAGGTGTCGCCGCGATCCGCGCGCCGACATTGTTCATCGTCGGAAGTCAGGACCATGTCGTCGGTTACGACCCCGGCGTGCGCACGCTGTTCGCGCAGGAGACCAACGCGCCGCGCTATCTGCTAACGTTTCGCGAAGCGGCGCACAGCATCGCGCTGATCGGCGCGCCGGCGGAAATGCGCGGCTCGTTCTGGGATCTCGACTGGTTCGAGGATGCCGTGTGGCGCAAGGACCGGCTGATGGCGATCGAGACGCATTTCATCACTGCCTTCCTCGATCGCTACGTCAAGGACGACAGCACGAAGGCCGGGTATATTGACGGACTGACGCCCAATTCCAACGATGGAATCTGGGCGGGCGCGCCGCCCGGGCGTTATTCGGGATACAGCCCCGGACCGCCCGCCGCTACCTTGTGGAAGGGCTTCCAACCCAACAAGGCATCGGGAATGTCGTTCGAATTCAAACCCGCCGAATAGGCGATACCAAGCAGCAATCCGGCACCGACCGGCCGCCCCCAACACGCAGGAGCAGTTACCGACGATGTTCATGACGCAGACGATGCGCTGGTTCGGACCCGACGATCCCGTATCGCTACGGGATATCCGCCAGGCCGGTGCGAGCGAAGTCGTGACCGCGCTGCACGATACGGCCAATGGAGCAATCTGGCCGCGCGAAGCGATTGCCGCACGCAAGCGGATGATCGAGCAAGCCGGTCTCGGCTGGACCGTGGTCGAGAGCCTGCCGGTGCACGAAGGGATCAAGACCCGCGGACGCGATTGGGACCGGTTGATCGAGCAATATCGCGAGAGCCTGCGCAACCTGGCAGCGTGCGGGATCGCCGTCGTCACCTATAATTTCATGCCAGTGCTCGACTGGACGCGGACTGATCTAGCCTGGCCGATGCCCGACGGCGCGCTGGCTTTGCGCTTCGAGCTCGAGGCGGTGGCGGTATACGACCTCCACATCCTGCGGCGCCCCGGCGCCGAACGGGATTATGCCCCCGACATGGTCGAGGTCGCGGCGCGCCGCTTCCAGGCAATGGATGACAGCGCGCGCGCGCAGTTGTCGCAAACGATCATCGCCGGATTGCCGGGAAGCGAGGAAAGCTTCACCGCGACCGAATTCCTGGCGGCGATCCATAGCTATGCCGATATCGGCCCCGACCGGCTGCGCGAAAACCATGTCGCCTTTCTCGAAGCGGTCTGCCCCGTCGCCGACGAGCTGGGCATTCGGCTCGTCGTCCACCCGGACGACCCGCCTTTTCCGATGTTCGGCCTGCCGCGCGTCGTCAGTACCGAGGCGGACGTCGCCAATCTCTTTGCGCGCGTGCCGAGCCCGTCAAATGGCCTTTGCTTCTGCGCAGGTTCATTCGGCGTGCGGCCCGACAACGACCTGCCCGGCATGGTCAAGCGGCTCGGCGACCGTATCGGCTTCCTGCATCTGCGCTCGGTGCAGCGCGAGGCCAATGGCGCGTTTCACGAGGCAGCGCATCTGGAGGGCGACGCCAACATGACCGCAATCGTCGGCGCCGTGCACGCGCTGCAACGCCGCACCGGACGCTCGATCCCGATGCGTCCCGATCACGGCCACCAGATGCTCGACGACCTGACCAAGCGAACCAACCCGGGCTACTCGCTGCTCGGGCGGATGCGCGGGCTGGCCGAGCTTCGCGGGCTCGAACGCGGCATCGCCTTCGCGCGCGGCAACGACACGACAAACTGAACAACGGGAGAGCGGAACGTGCAGATAGCAAGGATGATCCGGCGACTGATCGCCGTGACGATGGTCTGCGCGGCACCGGCTGTCGCGCAGCAGGCGGCCGCCCCGACGCTGCCGCTGGCGACGGTCGACAACAGCCCGCTGCTCGTCTCGGCCGACATGCGCGACGGCGTCGATTTGTCGGGGTCGTGGCATTATTCGGTCGATCCGTTCCGCGCCGGCCTTGCCGGGTTCCACGGCGAAACGCCAGGCGAGAGCCAGCAGCGCTATCTCGACCTCGACGTCGCCAAGGCGATGAAGGACGATAATCGCGCGATGTACGAGTTCGATCTCGCGCGCTCGCCCATTACCACCCTGCCCTCGTCCTGGCTGACCGAAGCGCCCGAGCTTCGTTATTATCAGGGGCTGATGTGGTATCAGCGGACCTTCCCCGCGCCCGCGGCGCGCAAGGGTCGCTATTTCCTCCGCTTCGGCGCGGCCAATTACTCGACCGTCGTCTATCTCAACGGCAAGCCGGTGGGGCGGCATGAAGGCGGCTTCACCCCCTTCGCGTTCGAGGTGACCAAGCTGCTGCGGGCCGGCGACAATCAGATCACGGTCGGCGTGGATTCGCAGGCGACCGAAGCGACCGTGCCGCCGCCGGTCACCGACTGGGAGAATTATGGCGGCGTCACGCGGCCAATCCGGCTGATCTCGACTCCCAACACTTATGTCGACGATGCCTGGGTGCGGCTGACTCGTGACGGCAAGCTCGCGGTCGACGCGCATGTCGACGGTGCCCAGGCGGGCAATCACGCCATTCGCCTAAAGATCGCCGCGCTCGGGCTCGACGTTGCCGGAACCACCGACGCAAAAGGCGATTGGCGCACCACGATCGCTGCCCCGCGCGCGCTAGTCCGCTGGTCGCCGGAGCAGCCCAAACTCTATGACGTGACGATCGCCTCGGGCGACGACGAATGGCGCGACCGGGTCGGCTTCCGCACGATCGAGGTGCGCGGCCCCGATATCCTGCTCAACGGCAAGCCGATCTTCCTGCGCGGCATTTCGCTGCACGAGGAGGAGCTCAGCACCGAGCCGACCCGCGCGATCACCCCGGCCGCGGCGCGCGCCCTGCTCGGCGAGATCAAGGACGGGCTGCACGGCAATTATGTCCGCCTCGCCCATTATCCGCATTCCGAGGTGATGACCCGGCTGGCCGACGAGATGGGGATCATCGTGTGGAGCGAAGTGCCGGTCTATTGGCGCGTCGCCTGGAGCAACCCGGACACGCTGGCGACCGCGCGCAACATGATCGCGGAGAACATCATGCGCGACCGCAACCGCGCATCGATCGCGATCTGGAGCGTCGCCAACGAAACTCCGGTGACCGATGCGCGCAACACTTTCCTGCGCACCCTGGTCAGCGACGTGCGCAAGCTCGACGACACGCGGTTGGTCAGCGCCGCGCTGCTGACCGAGCGCTCGCAGGGAGCCAATGGCAAGCCCATCATCGCCATGGCGGATCCGCTCGCCGACGCGCTCGATGTCGTCGCGATCAACACCTATTTCGGCTGGTACACGCCTGATCGGCTCGAGGATCTGGCCAGCTTCTCGTTCCGCGTGCCGGCGAACAAGCCGCTGATCTTCTCCGAATTCGGCGCCGACGCCAAAGCGGGATTCCACGATCAGCGCGGCATGCCGGAGAAATTCTCCGAGGAATATCAGGCCGAATTCTACCGCAAGACGCTTGGCATGGTCGACCGAATCCCGACGTTGCGCGGCATGTCGCCCTGGATCTTGAAGGACTTCCGCTCGCCGCGACGGCAGAACCCGGAGTTTCAACAGGGCTGGAACCGCAAGGGCCTGATCTCCGAGGCCGGACAGCGAAAGCAGGCATTCGGCGTGCTGGCGGGCTATTATCAGAGCAAGGAACGCTGAGGATGTCGCGGCGTCGGGTGCATATCGCCGCGATGGCGGCATCGGCGGCGATGGTCGTCGGCCTGTTCGCTGCCGGGGCGGCGAATGGCACCGAGCCCCTGTCGTGGATGGCGCCCGCACTTGTCGCGCGGCAGGACACGGCAACCTCCGACCCGGCGAAAGAGGCGATCGCGCGATCGCGCGCGCGCCAGTTGATCGCGGCGATGACGCTGGATCAAAAGCTGCAACAGCTTACCGGCAGCCCGCCCTCGCTGCTGCCCGAATTGCCGAATTGCTACGGCGCGCGCCATGTCACCGGAATCGCCGAGCTCGCCATTCCTACCTTCCGGATCACCAACGGTCCGGTCGGCGTGGGCCAGAACGACTGTGTCTCACCCAGCGTACAGGACGCGCGTCCTGCCGGCGAAGGACCATTCTGGCTGCCTTATTCGCACCCGACTTCGGCCAAGGCCACCGCGCTTCCGTCGGGCATGGCGGTGGCGGCGTCGTTCGACCGGCGCGTCGCGGCCGACTTTGGCGGCGTGATCGCCCGGGAAATGAACAACCTGGCGCTGCACGTGTTCGAGGCGCCCGGCATGAACCTCGCGCGCCTGCCGATCCTGGGGCGCAACTTCGAATATTTCGGGGAAGACCCGTTCCTGGCCGGGACCATGGCGGTCGCCGAGACCAAGGCGGTGCAGTCCCATGGCATCATCGCGATGGCGAAGCATTTCGTCGCCAACGAGCAGGAAACCAACCGATTCACCATCCGCGAGACGGTCGACGATCAGGTGTTGCGCGAACTCTACCTCATTCCGTTCGAGATGAGCGTCAAGGACGGCAAGGTCGCGGCGATCATGTGCTCCTACAATTACCTGAACGGCCTGCAGGCCTGTGCCAACAAACCGATGCTGACGGGGGTGCTGCGCGACGACTGGAAATTCACCGGCTACGTCCAGACCGACTTCTTCGCGCTGAAAAGCACCGAGGAACCGCTCAACGCCGGCACCGATCACGAGATGCCGACGCCGCTTCATTGGTCGTCAGACAAGATCGCCGGAGCGCTCAAGAGCGGTGCCGTCACGATCGGCGAGATCGATACCGCGCTCGAGCGGCGCTATACCCAGATGTTCAAAGCAGGCATTTTCGATCGCAAGCTGGTGCAGACCCCGATCGACTTCGCGCCCGGCGGGAAAGCGGCGCGCAACATCGGCACGCGCGCGGCGGTGCTGCTGCAGAATAACGGCGCGCTCCCGCTGCCGCGGACCGCACGCAGCATCACCCTCGTCGGCAAGGCGTCGCAACCCTATGCGCAACAGGCCGTCTCCGGCGGTACGATGCTGAACAAGGCGATGGGCGCTGGCGGCGGAAGTTCCGACGTGGTTCCGAACTACACCGTCAGTCCGATCGACGGCATCCGCGCGGCGCTTCGCGAAACCGGACGCGGTGACGCGGCGGTCAAGCTGGTGCTTGTCGACGATGCCAACGCCACGGCGACGATTGACGGCAAAGCTACCTCATTTGCGGACGCGCTGGCCGAGATCGCCGCCTCGGACTCGGTGATCGTCATGGCCGGTACCAACGCGGAAGAGGGTGCCGATCGCGCGACTTTCACCAACAAAGACGGTCACGAACTGGCCGCCGCCGCGGCGGCCGGCACGTCGCTCGACTGGTATGTCGCGAAGCCGAACACGATCGCGACGACCGATCCGACAGGCAATATGGCGAAATCGAGCCGGACCGTGGCGATGCTGAAGGCCATCTTGGCCGCCCGTTCGACCACAAACGTCGCGATGCCGCGCAAGACCGCGCTGGTCCTGAAGGACAATGCCGGCGTGGCGATGGATCCGGCCCTGCTCGGCGCGCAGGGCCCATCGATCCTGGAGGCCTGGTTCCCGGGTCAGGAAGACGGAAACATCGTCGCCGATCTGCTGTTCGGCCGCGTCGACCCCGCCGGCCGGCTGCCCGTTACCTTCCCCGTCGCGGGCAAGGGGTTTCTCGACGCGATCTCGCCCCGACAATTCCCCGGCCTTGCCGACGCGAGCGGCAAGCTGCAGACGGTGGCGTATAGCGAGAAGCTGAACATCGGTTATCGATGGTACGACGCCAATGCGAGCGGCAAATGCGCGGTCGCGGCGGGACGCAATCCGTGCGTCGCCTTCCCGTTCGGCTATGGCCTTTCCTATACGCGATTCACCATGTCGCAGCCGACGCTGTCGTTCGACAGGAAAGCAGGCCGCTACCTCGTATCGCTCACCGTGACCAACGCCGGCCAGCGAGCGGGCTCCCAAGTGACGCAGGCATATCTATCGTTGCCGGCCAGCGCGAGCCGGGCGGGCGCGGCGCAGCCTCCAAAGCGGCTGGTCGGGTTCGAAAGAGTGGACCTTCAACCCGGGGCGTCGCGGAAGCTGACGATCACGATAGACCCGGCGAGCAGCAACCACCCCCTCGGCGTGTGGAGCGCTGCACGGAAAAGCTGGATCATCCCATCAGGCCGCTACACGATATTGGTCGGCACATCGTCCGCGATCGGGGACCTCGCCGAAGCAGGACAGTTCGTTCGTTAGGGCTGTTCGTCGCCGCCGCAATGGCAGCAGCACCAGACGGTGAGCGTCGGCGCTGGTTGGTCAGTCCAGAGCGGCGACGAAAGCACGGGCACGAGCACCCACCTCGCCTGCCGTCATACCGGGTTTGTAGAGCGCCGAGCCGAGACCGAAGCCGGCCGCGCCCGCCTGGCGCCAGGGTGCCATGCCCTCGGGGACGATGCCGCCCACCGGCAGCACGCGCAGCTCGCTCGGCAGGATGGCGCGCATCGCCTTGAGCACCGTCGGGCTGGCGGCTTCGGCGGGGAACAGCTTGAGCGCGGTCGCGCCCGCGTCGAGCGCGGCAAGCGCCTCGCTCGGGGTGGCGATACCGGGCAGCGACACCAGGCCGGCGGCGGCGCTGGCGCAGATCACGTCGATATTGGTGTTCGGCGAAATCACCATCCGGCCGCCGGCATCCCGCATCGCCGCGACCTGGCCGACCGTCAGCACCGTGCCGGCGCCGATCATCGCCCGGTCTCCGAACGCGGCGACCAATCGGGCAACGCTGTCGAGCGGATCGGGCGAATTCATCGGCACCTCGATCAGCGTGAAGCCTGCTGCGACCAGTTCTTCGCCGATCGCGACCACTTCATCGGGCCGCACGCCGCGCAGGATAGCGATCAGCGGACAAGAGGCGAAGGCGGCGTCGAAAGCGGCAAGCGAAGTCACGAGAGAGAGGCTCCTATCCGGGAAATACCAGCGACGAACGCCGCATGGCTGTCGATGATCGTCGCGGCGCGCCCATTGACCTCGATCGCGGCGGCGTAGAGGCCGCCCAGTACGGGGTCGGCCAGAATATAGGCCGTCTCGAACGGATTGTCCGCGACGCGCGCGGCGACGTCCGCGCCGATGATCAAGCCACTGCCGAAGGAGGCGGCATCGGCGTCGTCGCGCAAGCCAAGCAGTTTCGCGGCGCGGATGCCGAATAGCGAGGCGGTCAAGTCGCGCTTCGTTCCTTCGCGCACGCCGTCGCGGAACGCGTCGCCCAGCACGACGTCGGCGCCCAGCTGCGCCGATAGGATGCCGTGCGCACGGACCAGCGCGAACAATTCGCCGGTCATCGCGGTAGTGAAGCGCGCGATGCGCGATCCCGCCATCTCGACCCATTTGCAATGGGTGCCGGGCTGGACGAGCAACGCATCGGGCGGTGTCAGCCCGGCCGCGACGGCGCCCAGCAATTGCACTTCCTCGCCACGCATGACGTCGCCGCGCGCACCGTCGCAGAACGAAACGCCGGGGACGATCGCGGTGCGATCGTCGATCCGCAACAGGTTGTCGCGGAGATCATCGAGGCCGGCCGGCGCCGGAACGTAGCGCGCTTCGCGCCAGCCGATCGTCGATCCGACCATTCCAGCCATCAGCACTGGCACATCGCCGAGCCGCGCGCGGATCGCTGCCAGCTCGCCCGCGAAATCGCTGACGGAAGTTACCCCGAGCGCGTCGCGCTCGGTCGCGGTGACCGCGCCGTCCTCGATCCGGTAGACGCGCCGATTGGTCGTGCCCCAATCGATCGCCAGCAAGGGTCGCGCGCTCATGCCATCACCACCAGGTCGCGTAGAGCGCGATCAGGATCACCACGATCAGGCCAGCGGCGATGTTGAACCCCGCCGTCGTTTGGAACGAAACACCGCGCATCGTGATCAGATTGCTCTCCGCGCGGGCCGGGTGGAGGAGCGATACGATCACCGCCAGCGCCAGCGCAACGAAAAAGACGATCGACATGCGATTGATGAACGGGATCGCGTTGAGCATCGCCGAGCCGCCCCAGGCGGCGGGAAACCAGAAGATGAAGCTCACTACTACCGACGCTATCGCGCCGACCAGCGCTCCCATCTCGGTCGCACGGGGCCAGAACAGGCCGAGCAGGAAGATCACCGTGATCCCCGGGGTCACGAAGCCCGAAAATTCCTGGATATATTGGAACGCCTGATCGAGACTGCCGAGCAACGGACGCGTCGTCGCCATGGCGACGACGATCGCCACGGCCGCCGCGATCCGACCGACCAGCACCAGATGTTTCTCATGCTCGATGGACCCAGCGGCGTCCTCGGCGCGCGTCTGCACGCCTTTCCTCTTGGCATAGATATCGAGCGTGAAGATCGTCGCGATCGAATTGATCTTGGACGCGGTCGAGGCGATGATCGCCGCGACTAGCGCCGCGAACACCAGGCCGAGCAAGCCGGTCGGCAACAACCGCATCATCGTCGGATAAGCCTGGTCGGGCTTGGCCAGGCCGGGCGCCAGCACGACCGCGGCGATCCCCGGCAGCACGATGATCACCGGCATCAGCAGCTTGAGGAAACCCGCGAACACCACCCCGCGCTGCGCCTCCGACAGGCTCTTCGCCGCCAGCGCGCGCTGGATGATATATTGGTTGAATCCCCAATAGCTGAGATTGGCGATCCACATCCCGCCAACCAGCACCGCTACACCCGGCAGATCCTTGTAATGCGGATTGTCGGGCGACAGGATCATATCGAAATGATCGGGCACGCGCCGTGTCAGCTCGGTAAAGCCGGCAATCACCCCGGCGTCGCCACCAATCTTGCCGAGCGTCAGATACGCGATCACCAGCCCGCCGAACACGAGCAACGCGACCTGGACGATATCGGTCAGCGCAACCGCCTTGAGCCCGCCGCGCAGCTGATACAGCAAGGCGAAGGTGCCGAGCCCGATCAGCGCGACATCCTGGTTGAGGCCGGTCACCTGCGTCACCGCGATCGACCCCAGCCAGATGATCGAGGTCAGGTTCACGAACACGTAGAGGATCAGCCAGAACACCGCCATCACGGTGCGGATCGTCGGCCCGAACCGCTGTTCTAGGAATTGCGGCATCGTGTAGATCTTGTTGGCGAGGAAGATCGGCAGGAACCATTTGCCGACGATCAGCAACGTCGCCGCCGCCATCCATTCGTAGGACGCGATGGCGAGGCCGATCGCATAGCCGGATCCCGACATGCCGACGATCTGTTCGGCCGAGATATTCGCCGCGATCAGCGACGCGCCGATCGCCCACCAAGGGAGGTTCTTGGACGCCAGGAAATAGTCGGACGAGTCTTTGGTATGGCCCGCTTTCTCCCGGCTGACCCATTGGGCGAGCCCGAAGATGCAGACGAAATAGATCACGACGACCGCGATATCGATGGTGGCGAGCTGCATGCGCTTTCCCTTCCCCTCCGGACTCCCGGTTTCAGCACGGCTAAACGGTCACGTCACCTGTTCAACGAATGCTGAAACCAAATTCTACCGACGGCGGCCGGCAGTTTGCCCCGTCGTCAGACGATAGGTCATGACGTTGCGATAGACCTGGCCGGGCGCCAGGCGGGCGGAAGGGAAGGTCGGCCGGTTGGGCGTGTCGGGAAAGAGTTGCGGCTCCAGTGCGATCGCGTCGCCCTCGCGATAGATGCGCTTGGCTTTACCCGACGACGTACCGTCGAGGAAATTGCCCGAATAGAATTGCAGGCCGGGCTGGTTCGACCACAGTTCGAATCCGCGCCCGGATTTCGGATCAAGGACGCGCGCCATCAGGTGCTGATCGAACGTGATCTGGCGACCGAACACCCAATTATGATCGTAACCGCGGCCGTAAACGAGTTGCTCGTCACGCGCGTCGCGCACTCGGTCGCCAATCACGCGGGGCGTGCGGAAATCGAATGCCGTTCCCTTGACCGGCCGCAATTCTCCAGTCGGGATCAAGCCGTCGTCGATCGGCAGATAGGAATCGGCCGGCATCGTCAGCACCATTCCCATCGCGCCGTTGTCCGATCCCTCGCCGGACAGATTCCAATAAGCATGGTTGGTAATGTTCGCGATCGTCGGCGCGTCGGTGGTGGCGCGATATTCGATGCTGAGCGCGTTGTTCTCGTCGAGCGAATAGGTCGCATCGACAGTCAGCGCACCGGGATAGCCCTGATCGCCGTCGCGGCTGACATAACGCAGCGTGACCGACGCGGTCGGCCCCGATTTCACCGAGACCACCGACCACAACACCTTGTCGAATCCGACGGTGCCGCCGTGGAGCGAGTTCTTCCCGTTATTGACTGGCACACGATAGTCGCGCCCATCGAGAGAAAAGCGGCCGCGGGCGATGCGGTTGGCGAACCGTCCCACCGTGGCGCCGAAATATTGCGGCGTCTTGAGATATTCCTCGATCGTATCGTAGCCGAGCGTGACGTCGGCGCGCTTACCGGTGCGATCGGGCATCACGAGCGATTGCAGCGTTGCGCCATAGGCAATCACCGTCGCCGACACGCCTGCCTTGTTGGTCAGCGTCACCGCCGCCACCGACCGTCCGTCGGGCAGCCGGCCAAAATTCGATTGCCGCGCCTCCGCCGCCATTGCGGGGGTGGCGACGCCGATCAGCATCGCGGCAAGAGCTAGCGAACGCAGCATCATGTCAGTCTCCTTCATCCGAGGTAACGATAGGGGGAAATGCCGCGGCAACCGGCGTCGACTTCGAACAGGCACCCGGCCCGGGGCTCGTCGACGCCATCGGCGGCCGAGGTCACGAACATCCGGTCGAGCGCGTCGCCAGCGAACGCGACATTGGTGATCTGCGACGCCGGCAAGGCGATGGTCCGCTCGCGCCGGCCCGCCGGATCGAACCGCGCCACGCACGACCCGCCCCAGCAAGCCACCCATAAATGGCCCTCGGCGTCGATCGTCATGCCGTCGGGATGACCCCAATCGGGTGCGAACGTGATATGCGGCTCGCGCGGGCCGACACTGCCATCGTCATGGACCGGATAGCGGAAGATCGTGTCGAGCGCGGTGTCGGTGTGGAACAGGAAGCCGTTGCCGATCGCCGGGCCGTTGGGGATGGTATAGCCGTCCTCGATCCGCGTCGTCCGCCCATCGGGGTCGAGCCGATAGAAGGCGCCGCTCGGGCGGTCGCAGGTCAACGGCATCGACCCCGCCCAGATGCGTCCGGCGGCATCCGCCTTGGCATCGTTGAAACGATTGCCGTCCCGCTCGGGCTCGGGCGCAGCGATGGTTTCGATGACCAGAGGATCGAACGACAGCGCGACGAAAGCACGCCCGAGCCCGGCGACGAACCCGCCCTGCTCGCGCTCGACCAGCCAGCCGATCGTGTCGGGCATCGACCAATCGTCGACGCGGCCGCCGGCCAGATCGAGGCGATGGACGCGCGCGCCGAGGATATCGACCCAATAGAGCGCAGCCTCGCGGCCGGACCATAACAGCCCTTCCCCAAGGCGGTCGCGTCGGTCGCGTTCGATCACGCGGACATCGGACATCAATGGCGGCCCCGGGAAAGCCTACGCTGGGCAATGCACTTAACGCAGACGGCCGGCGCTAAGACGCGTTCTGCGGTGACGAGCTCGGCCCGGCGACGGTCGGCAATGCGACGGCTATCCAATCCGCGCGACCACCCCGAACCCATGCGCCTCTCCGTATTCCCACCCTCGTAATCAGGGCCGTTGCGGTTGGCTTGATAGCGTCAACCAAACGAAGATAGAAACCCTATTTGTCTGACATAATAATCACAAGGGCGCGAATGGCGTGCCCCGACCGCATCGGGCTCATATATCTACGTGACCCGAACAGCGCTTGGGCATCAAATCGGCGCTCCGCGCGTTGATAGCTCACGAGGGCCCGACAAAACGCACGGCGGACATAATGAAAACGCACGACAAATCTTCGAATGTGGAAGCAGAGGACGGCGAGGTATTCATAGATGGCCCCGGCGGCGTAGCATACGCAATGACGCCCGAAGCCGCCGCGGACACTAGCGACAAATTGCTCCACGGTTCGGCAAAGGCCGCTGGTCAGCGAGTGGAACAAGACCGGGTCGCGGAAGAAAAACGCAGTCGCCACATCGCTTAGATCGTTCCACCGGCGGTATGGCGGAGCCTGAAAAAGGCCGGACTGGTAGAAGGGGGCAGGAAAAAAAGCCCTGACGGATCGCTGTGTTGCGGATCGGCAGGATCACGCGCGATCAGCGGTCAGCCGGCGATATTGGCCGAACTCCCATGATATGGAGGAGACGAGTGCCGCTTGGCGGCGAGCGCGACCGCGACCAATCCGATCGCCGATGTCACCGCTCCCGCCAGCGCAACGGTCGGATAGCCCCATCCTGCCGCGATCACGCCGCCGCCCAACGCGGCGCCAAATGCATTGCCGAGATTGAACGCACCGATATTGACCGAGGATGCGAGGTTCGGAGCATCCGCGGCCGCCGCCATCACCCGCACCTGCAGCGGCGGCACCAGGGCGAAGCTCGCCACGCCCCAGGCAAAGACCAAGATAGCGGTCGGCGCGGCATGCGACATCGTCAAGGCAAACGCGATCAGGATGGCCGACAGCGACGCCAAGGTGACAATCAGTGTGCGATCGACGTGCCGATCAGCGAATTTACCGCCCGCCCAATTACCGACCGTGAGTCCCAAGCCATAGGTAACCAGCATCGCGGTGACGAAACCGAGCGAGGCATGGGTCGCCTCGCGCAGGATTGGCGCGATATAGGTGAAGACGGTGAACATCGCGCTCGATCCGATCACGGTGAGCGCGAGCGCGCCCAGCACCTTGCCGCGTGCCAACACGCGCAGCTCGGCGAGCGCGTTGCCGCCTTCCGGTGCCGGAAGCGCGGGCAGGGTCAACCGCAGCGATACGATCGTGGCCACGCCCAAGGCGGCAATGCCCCAGAACGAGGCGCGCCAGCCGAGATGCTCGCCCGCCCAGGTCGCGAGCGGCACGCCGACGACATTGGCGATGGTCAGCCCCATGAACATCGCGGCCACCGCGCTTGCCCTGCGCTGCGGCGGCACCAAGCCGGCCGCAACGATCGACCCGACGCCGAAAAAGGCGCCATGGTTGAACGAGGTCAGAACCCGCGCTGCCAATAGCAGCGCATAGCTATGCGAGACCGCCGCTAGCACATTACCCAGCGTGAAGATGGCGGCGAGCCCTATCAGCAGTGCGCGCCGCGGCACGCGGCCGGTGGTCAGCGTCATCAGCGGCGCGCCGATCATCACCCCCAGCGCATAGCCGCTGATGAGCAGTCCGGCGGCCGGAATGGAGACGCCGAGATCCGTCGCGATCACCGGGAGTAGTCCCATCGGCGCGAACTCGGTCACACCGATGCCGAAGGCGCCGACGGACAAAGCCAAAAGGCCGAGATTGAGCTTCATTGCTACCCTCCCCTCAAACCAGCGCCGGATTGAGGCGGGCGAAGCCCTCCTGCTGGCGGTAAGGTGTGTGCGGATAAGGCGGCAGCACGTCGCTTGCCGCGTCGAGCGCGGCGACCTGCTCGGGCGTGAGCGACCAGCCCAATGCGCCAAGATTATCGCGCAATTGCTCCTCGTTGCGCGCGCCGATGATCACCGACGAAACGGTGGGACGCCGCAGCAGCCAATTGATCGCGATCTGGGGCACCGTCTTGCCCGTCTCGGCCGCGACCGCCTCGAGCGCGTCGATGACGCGATAGAGCTGCTCGGTTTCGACGGGCGGCGCGAACTGTTCGGTGTCGTGCAACCGGCTCCCCGCCGGTATCGGACGATCGCGCCCGATCTTCCCGGTCAGGCGTCCCCATCCGAGCGGGCTCCAGACCAACGCGCCGAGACCCTGATCGGCGGCGAGCGGCATCAGCTCGGCTTCGTAGGCGCGGCCGATCAATGAGTAATATACTTGATGCGCGACTAGGCGGGGCCAACCGTGCCGGTCGGCAATCGCCTGCGCTTTCATGATCTGCCAGCCGGGATAGTTGGAAACGCCGGCATAGCGGATCTTGCCCGCGGCGATCAGCTGGTCAAGCGTGCCCATCACCTCCTCGGCGGGTGTCGAGGCGTCGAAAGCGTGAAGCTGGAGCAGATCGATATAGTCGGTGCCCAGCCGCCGTAGCGCATCCTCAACGGCGCGGATCAGGCGGGCGCGGGACGCGCCCCAATCCTGCGGCCCATCTCCCATCGGCAGGCCGGTTTTGGTCGAGATCAGCACGCTATCGCGGCGGTCGCGGATCGCAGCACCGAGAATCTCCTCGGAAGCGCCGTTCGAATAGACGTCCGCCGTGTCGAACAAAGTGACTCCCGCATCCAGGCACAGGTCGACCAGCCGTCGCGCCTCGGCGACATCGCTCGTTCCCCAAGCGCTGAACAGCGGCCCCTGACCGCCGAACGTCCCGGTGCCGAAGCTCAGCGCCGGCACGCGCAACCCCGATGATCCCAATTGCCGATATTCCATCACCAGCTCATCCCTTGTTCGTTAGACTGTTCGTTCGACGCATAGATGGACGCAGGAAACTCATGCGTGTACCCGCAGCCAACGCGAAAGATTGTTGCGGTGGATGCAAAGATGGCAAGCGGAACCGATCGGGCGCGCGAAATGGCGCTGTTCATGGCGGTGGTCGACAATGGCAGTTTTTCGGCGGCAGGCCGCCTCCTCGACCTCAGTCCTTCGGCGGTCGCCCGCGCGATCGACCGGATCGAGGCGCGGCTAGGCATACGCCTGCTCCTGCGCTCGACCCGCACACTCGCACTGACCGCGGAAGGCCAATCCTATCTCCAGGCGGCGCGCCGCATCCTCGCCGACCTCGACGATGCCGAGCAGCAGATCGCCGACCAAGGCGCGCCGCGCGGCCGCCTGAGCGTCAGCGCAGCGCTCGCCCATGGTCGGCTTTGCGTGGTGCCGCTATTGGGCGAGTTTGCCGCCTGCTATCCGCATATTCTGGTCGACATCGCGCTGACCGACACGCTGGTGGATGTCGCTGCCGGACAGGCCGATGTCGCGATACGCTTCGGCCCCCTGCCCGACAGCACGCTCACGGCGCGCAAGCTCGGCGAAACCCGTCGGATCATCGTCGCATCGCCCGACTATCTCGCCAACCATGGCACGCCGCGCGAGCCCGAAGACCTGCACGAGCATAATTGCCTCAACTTCAACTTCCGGCGCGCCGAGCCGATCTGGCCATTCCGCCGCGACGGGAGCGATTTCTCGCTATGCGTCAAAGGCAATATCGAAGCGAATAATGGCGAGACGCTGGGGCAGCTCGCCGCGATCGGCATCGGCATCGCCCGGGTAGGCGCCTTCAGTGTCGCGCAGGAGATCGCCAGCGGCCAACTCGTCCCCATCCTGGAGGAATTCAACCCCGGCGATGTCGAGCAGATCCACGCCGTGTTCGTGGGCGGCGTCAGCACCCCGGCGCGGATACGGGTCTTTGTCGACTTTCTTGCCGAAAATTTGCGGTGAGATCGACCCATCTCGATGACCAACGAGTCTTTTCCGGAACCACGCAGCCAGTTTCGAGCTTTTAGCCCGATCCCAAGGAGTAGATCATGATCATTCAGCGTCAGGTCCAGGCACTATCGACGCTGGGCGACGTCCAGCCGCTTTCCAGAGGCGCTGAAAAGGCGTGACGAAGTGACATCGACCAGGAAAGCGCCCTGGTGGGAAAGCGGCGTCATCTATCAAGTCTATCCACGCTCGTTCCAGGACAGCGACGGCGACGGGGTCGGCGATCTGCGCGGGATCGAGCAGCGGCTCGATTATATAGCCGCGCTCGGCGTCGAGGCGATCTGGCTGTCGCCGATCTTCCCATCGCCGATGATCGATTTCGGCTATGACGTCGCCGACTATTGCGGCGTCGATCCCTTGTTCGGGACGCTGGACGATTTCGACCGGCTGCTGACGGCAGCGCATGCGCGCGGCCTCCGGCTGTTGCTCGATTTCGTCCCCAATCACAGTTCCGACCAGCATCCCTGGTTCCTCGAGAGCCGGCGGTCGCGAGACAACCCCAAGCGCGACTGGTACATCTGGCGCGATCCGGCGCCGGGCGGCGGCCCGCCCAACAACTGGATCAGCGACATGGGCGGCTCGGCCTGGCAATGGGACGAGGCGACCGGGCAATATTATCTGCACGCTTTCCTGAAAGAGCAGCCCGACCTCAACTGGCGCAACCCTGCCGTGCGCGAGGCGATGACCGACGTGCTGCGCTTCTGGTTGGAGCGCGGGGTCGACGGATTCCGGATCGACGTGCTGTGGCACATGGTCAAGGCGGAAGGTCTTCCCGACAATCCGCTCAACCCGCAATACCGCGCCGAGCTGGGCGAGAAGCTCAAGCTGCTGCAGATCCATTCGACCAACCAGCCCGAGGTCCATGACATCGCCGCGGCATTCCGCGCGCTGGCGGACAGTTATGGCGACCGCCTGCTGGTCGGCGAGATTTGCCTGCCGGTCGAGACACTGATGCATTATTACGGCCGCGGCGCGCCGGGAGTGCACCTGCCGTTTAATTTCCAGCTGCTCGATGCGCCATGGCACGCGCAGTCGCTCGCCGCGATGATCAGCGCCTATGAAGCCGCCTTGCCCGACGGAGCTTGGCCGAACTGGGTGATCGGCAGCCATGACGCCCCGCGCATCGCCGCGCGGCTGGGCGAGGCACAGGCACGCGTCGCGGCAATGCTGCTGCTGACACTGCGCGGCACGCCGACTCTGTACCAGGGCGACGAGCTCGGGATCGGCAAAGTGACAATCCCGCCGGACCGCATCCGCGATCCCCAGGACCTGAGACAGCCCGGCATGGGCCTCGGTCGCGACCGCTCGCGCACGCCGATGCCGTGGGACAGCTCGGCCAATGCCGGGTTCAGTACTGCCGAGCCCTGGCTGCCGCTCAACGACGACTGGCCGCTCCGCAACGTTCAGACCCAGCAGCAGGATAGCGGATCGATGCTGTCGCTTTATCGTCAGCTGCTGCGCTGCCGGCGGGAGTCGTCGGCACTGGCGCTCGGCGCGTTCGAGCTGGTCGCGGCGGACGGCGATCTGCTGGTCTATGACCGGTTCGACGATTGCGAGCGCGTGCGAGTGGCGCTCAACCTCGCCGCCAACGCGATCAAATTGCCCTTCGACTTCGACCCCGCCGCGCAGTTGCTGGTCGGCACCCACCCGCGCGAAAGCCTGGGCGACATGCTGCGCCCGAACGAAGCCATCGCCTTCCGCCTGAATGGCCCGGACGTATCATGAAGATCGCGATGCTGGCACCGATCGCCTGGCGTACCCCGCCGCGGCACTACGGACCATGGGAGCTGGTGACCAGCCTGTTGACCGAGGCCCTGGTCGCGCGAGGGGTCGACGTCACGCTGTTCGCGACTTTGGACAGCATCACCTCGGCCAAACTCGACGGCGTCGTCCCGGCGCCTTATTCGGAGGACCCGACGATCGACGCCAAGGTGTGGGAATATCGCCACCTCTCGCATTTGTTCGCGCAGGCCGATCGCTTCGACCTGATCCACAATCAGGCGGATTTCCCGGCGCATGCCTTCGCGCCGCTGGTGCACACGCCGATGGTGACGACGATCCACGGCTTTTCGTCCGAGCGCATCCTGCCGATGTATCAGCCATTCCAGGATCGCATTCACTACGTCGCGATCAGTGAGGCCGATCGGCACCCGTCGCTGCGTTACGCCGCCACCATCCATCACGGCATCGCGCTGGACGAATTCCCGTTCGAGCGGGACGGCGGCGACGGCCTGTTATTCTTCGGCCGCATCCATCCCGACAAGGGCGCGAAGGAGGCGATCGCCGCGGCGCGCAGTAGCGGCCATCACCTCGACATCTACGGCATCGTCCAGGACCAGGCCTATTTCGACGCGACGGTAGCCCCCGAACTCGACGACCAAATCCGATATCATGGTCCAGTGGGCGGCGCCGATCGGGCGCAGGCGCTCGGCAAGGCGCGGACGCTCCTCCACCTGATCAATTTCGACGAACCGTTCGGCCTGTCGGTAGTCGAGGCGATGGCGTGCGGCACGCCGGTCATCGCCACCCGGCGCGGCTCGATGAGCGAATTGATCGAGCATGATAGGACCGGCTTTCTGGTCGATGATGCGGAGGGCGCGGTTCGCGCGATCGCCCGTATCGGGGAACTGGATCGCGCCACAGTTCGGCAGCGCGCCGTCGAGCGTTTTTCGGTCGACCGCATGGCCGACGAGTATATCGCGCTCTACCGCTCGGTGCTGCAGCGTACACAGGTCAGCAACGGCTGATGTACGCGCTGCCCGCAATCGACTGCAGACAAAACGTCATTTCCAGGGGGTTTGGAAGGCGCGATCGCGACGGCGCGCTTGTCAGTCTCCGACAAGCCTGATAAGCGCCCCGCCTTGCCGTGCCGGAAGGCGCGCGCGGGCCGCCTTAGCTCAGCTGGTAGAGCATCGCATTCGTAATGCGGGGGTCACAGGTTCGAGTCCTGTAGGCGGCACCAGTACATAAGAGATACGATAGTTCATCTGAGCCGAATCCTTCCGATTTGACTGGCGCTCAGCTCGACTGATCCGCTCACCCCGCGGAATGGAACTAGCGGCTATCCGATCAAGCGAAACCTTATCGCCGTGCCGCCGCCGGGCGCCAGGTCGAGCGTAAGCACATCCTTTGATGTCACCACCTTCTTCTCGATGGTGATCGCCAGCGGATTGACCCGGTAATCGGCATTCGGCCCATCGCGATAGATCTGCGCCTCATACTTCTTGCCCGGCGCAAGGAAGGTCAGCGGTTGCTTGAGCGACCGCCCATTCTCGTCGGTGATCGCGCCCAGGAACCAGTCCTGCCCACCGCGCGGCTGGCGCGCGACGACGACGTAATCGCCGATCTCCGACTGCAGCGTCTTCGTCACTTCCCAATCGGTCGGCACGTCGCGAATGAACTGGAACGCGCCCAGATTCTTCTCGTAATTCTCGGGCAAATCGGCGGCCATCTGGATCGGACTGTAAAGCACGACGTACTCGGCCAGTTGCGTGGCGATGGTCGACTGTACGCGCCGCGTCACGTCGTCCTTGCCGTGCGCGACGTCGAAGATGCCGGGGGTGAAATCCATCGGCCCGCCAAGCATGCGCGTAAACGGGATGATGGTGAGGTGCTCGGGCGGATTGGTCGGCACGCCCCAGGCGTTGTATTCCTGTCCGCGCGCGCCTTCGCGGGCGATCATGTTGGGCCAGGTACGGCGGAGGCCCGTATCCTTGACCGGCTCGTGCGCGTCGATCGCGATGCGATATTTGGCGGCGGTTTCGGCGACGAGCAGATTGTGGCGGACCATGAACTGGCCGGCGAACCATTCGCCCTTGCCGTCGCGGTCGAGGATGTCGCCGGCGTGGCGGACGTAGCCCGTCTTCACCGAGCGCACGCCATAGCTGCTGTAGAATTTCATCGCGTCGTCGAGCTGGTTTTCGTAATTGACCACGCCGCCGCCGGTCTCGTTATGCCCGATCAGCTGGACGCCCTTCGACTTGGCATAGGCAGTGATCGCGGCGATGTCGAAATCGGGATAGGGCTTGGTGAAACTGAACTTGTCGCCATTGGCGATCCAGTCGCCATCCCAGCCCAGATTCCAGCCCTCGACCAGCACCCCGCTGAACCCATATTTGGCGGCGAAGTCGATATAGCGCTCGACATTGGCGGTGGTGGCACCGTGCCGCATGCCGCTCGACCAGGTGGTCTTGTCGAGATGCATTTCCCACCACACGCCGACGAACTTGCCGGGGGTGAACCACTTCTGGATGTCGGGGATCTTGCTCGGCTCGTTGAGGTTGAGCTCGATCCGGCTGTCGGCCAGCGCGCCCGGCGTCGCGCCGATCAGCACCGTCCGCCACGGCGTGGTGAAGGCGCCGGTCTTCTTCACCAGCGTGCCGTCGGGCCACGGCATCAGCCAGGCGGTCAACGTGCCTTCGCCATTGCCCTGCAGCAGCATCGACGGGAAATCGATCATCGCCGCTTCGTGGAACGAGAGGTAGAGGCCGTTGGCGCCCTTCATCGTCAGCGGCGTCTCGGCCAGGGTGATGCGGCGCGCGTCGGTCTGGGTATAGAGATACTCGTCGCGTTCCTGGCCAAGGCCTTGATACCACCAGGCCTGATAGGCGCCGAGCGTATGGAATTGCGTCCGCTCTGCGGTGACCGCGACCTCCTGTCCAGCGGGGATGCCGGCATAATCGTAGCGGAAGCCGAAGCCGTCATCGAACAGTCGGAAGGTGACATCGACCGCCTTGTTGAGCGCGGTGTCGCCGCTCAGCGTCACGGTCAGCTGGGTGTGATTGTCGCGGATCACGCGCTCTTCGCCCCAGGGCTGTTCCCAGCTGGTGTTGGAGGTAGCGCGGCGCGGATTGCCGATCGCGGTGTAGCGCGCCGCGGTCTCGCCCTTGAACGTCAGCCCGAGCTCGGATGGCGCTAGCACGACATTGCCCTTGCGCGAGACTTCGTAGAGCGCCTGGCCGTTGTCGACCCACACGCAAACCTCGATCACCTTGCCCGGCGATTGCGCGCATTCGCGCGTGGCGGCCGCGGCCGAGGCGGTCCAGCCGAGCGCGGCGATCAGGGCAAGCGAGCGAAGGATCATCGGGTCTTTCCTTGGGGAGAGTCAGGAGGATTTGAGCAAAGCGGTGCGAAGCTGCTGGCGCAGCGCCGCACGGGCGGATGGAGACATCGAGCCGAGCGGCCCGCGGAGCAGCGGCGGGAGGTGCGACGTGACATCGCCGCGCTCGCCGAAGACATAGGCGGCGATCATCTCGCGCCAGTAATCGCGCTCGCCCTGCGGCAGATCGCGGAACGCGAGCAGCGCGGTCAGGAAGGCGTCATTGGGCTCGTCGCTGCCGCCCCACCAGTAATTGACCATCGCATTGTAGGGATCGAGCGAGGTGACGTGGTGCCACCAATAGCGCGGCATGAAGAGCGCCTCGCCCGGCTCGAGAAAGGCGACGCGCGCGGCGGCGATCGCGTCGGCGTAACGCGGGAAGCGCGCGACATCGGGCGCTTCGGGATCGACCAGCGACAAGGGCGGGGGATTGTCGGGCGGGCCGATATACAGGTTGCTCACCTGATCGGGCGGGAACAGCACGAAGCGCCGCCGCCCGGCGATCACGCAGGCGAGGTTGTGGTCGCGATCGTTGTGCGTGCGCGTGTGCACCGCGCCGCCCAGCCACAGCCGCGGGCCGATCCCGGGGAGCAGCGGCATCGGGTTGTGCTCGACAAAATCGGGCATCACCTGGTCGAGCCGCAGCATCTGGATCGCCAGCGTCGGCGCACTGGGCTGGCCGATCAGGCTCTCGATGCGATCTAGTGTGGCACCGAGCGGCGCCTGACGCTTGGTGAAGGTGAATTCGCGCAGATCGGGGCCGTAGGCGAATTGCCCCTTGTGTCGCGCGGGCGCTTCCATGACGGGCACCGGCACGCCGCGATCGAGGCGACGGAAATAGGCGCCGAGCGTCGCTGGTCCCTGCATACCAGCCGCCAGCGCGGGCCAGGTGTCGAACAGCCGTTGGACGATCACCGGTTCGCCCGCGGCGACGATCGCGGCGAAGTCCTCCGCACCGGTCACGCCGCGTTTCTCGACGCGCGGTAGGCTGTCGAGCGCGGCGGGATCGCGCGCCAGGCGGACGAGCTCAACCATTGGCCGTCCCCAGCGCCTGAGCATGCGTCGGCTGGCGCAGCACCGCGTCCCTGACGAAGCCGAGCATCGTGCGGAACTGCGCCTTGACGGTGTCGGGCGATGTCGCGTCGATCCGCGGCGGATAGCTTTCGGGCGTGACGCCCAGACCGATCAGCAGCGCCCGCCAATTGTCGGTCGGGATGCTGTCGTCCTCCATCGGCGGCACCTCACCGCGCGCGCGGAAGGTCGCGACGATATGCGCGAGTTCGGGCGGTTGTGGCGCCGCGCGCCCGCTGTCCCAGAACAGCCCGGGATAGGGCGCGAGCACGTAGAAAGCGGCCTGATAGTCGCGCAGCCGCTCGAACGACGATCGCATCAGGCGGTTATATTCGTCGCGGCTCGGGGCGACGTCCTGCCCGGTCGGGAAATAGGTCAGTAAGGTGATCAACCCGAGCTGGACCGCAATGAGGTCGAGATTGTGGATCGGGTCGAGCGCGCAGGCCGCAGAGCCGATCGCGACGCAATTATGCGCCCAGGCCTGCTCGCGTCGCCCGGGATCGGACGGCCGCAGGACCGCATCGCCGAGCGCCAGCCCGGCCGCGGCACCGAGCCGGGCCAGCGCGTCCTCGGGTTCGGTCAGCGCGCTCGAAAAGGCGTGGATCACATGGGTCGCTGTCTGGGTCGGGTAAAGCGTTGCCCAGCCGGGCTGCCAGGCGCGCAGCTCGGCATAGGTCGGGATCGGCGCGAAGGGTTGCGCGCGGGCCGCGAACACGCGGTCGGCCGGAAAATGCGCACGCCAGCTTTGCTGGTCGATCCCGAGCGTCTTGCCGATCAGCGCGGCATCGCTGCCGGTCACATCGACGAACAGCTCGCCCGCAATGCGCTCGCCATCGGCGACCAGTGCCGCGATGTCGCCGTCGTCGCCGCGCTCGATCGCGATATGGTTGGCGGTGCGCATCGCCACGCCGATCCGCGATGCCACATTCTTCAGCCCGGCGGCATAAGCGATGGCGGGCAGGTGATAGCCGTAATCGGCGCGGCCATAGGCTTCGCTCGCTTCGTCGGGGATCATCACCCGGCCCTGGCGCGCGGCGGCGGCAGTCAGCGAGAATTGCTCGAGCGCGACGTCGAGCCCAAGTTCGCGTGCCTTCGCCCAATAAGGGAAGAAGTCGTTGCCCTCGATCGGCGTGCCATAGGCGCCATAAGCGTTGAGGAAGTGGCCGTGGCCGCCGAGCATGTCGCGGATATTCTGCCCGAGCGAAAAGGCGCCGCCGCTCGCGCGGAGCAGGCCGGCTTCGTCCAGCCGGAGTCGCGTGTGGAGTGCCTCGATCCCGGGCAGCGTCGCATAGACGTCGCTGACATGGAGCAGGCTCGGCAGCTCGATCACGGTAACCGCGACGCCGGCCGGCTTGAGCGCGGCCTGGAGCACGCTGGCCGCGAGCCACAAAGGCGCGTCGCGGCCGAGCAGGACGAAGTTCTGGACGCGCGCGCTCATGCCGCCGGCTCCAGCGCGGGAGCGGGGCAATAGGATCGGATGAAGTCGCCATGCCCAGTCATGTCGGCCGCATTGACCTCGATCCGGTATTTAAGATCGGCGAGCCTGGCCGCGAGATCGTCGAGCGGGACCGCCTCGGCCAGCGGGTTCCAGGCGGCGGGCAGCACGCCCTGGCCGACCAGCACCGCGAGCCAGCTATCGCGCGAGAACAGGCCGTAGCGGTAATCGGGTGCGGCGGCGGACGCGCGGAACAAGGCGATCTTGTGAGCCAGGCTCTCGGGCAGTTCCATGTTGCGGACATGGTCCCATAACGGCTGCCCGTGCCGTCGGTTGGCGGTGTAGTGGAGCACCAGGAAGTCGCGGGTGCGATCGTAATGCACCTCGAAGAGCCGGTTATATTCGGCCGCCAGCCGCGGATCGATTCCGCTGCGCCGTGTCGGCATCAGCCCGATCAGGTCCATCACCGCGGCCTGGATCAGGAAGATCGAGGTGGATTCCAGCGGCTCGAGAAAACCGCTGGCGAGCCCGACCGCGACGCAATTGCCCGCCCAGGCGGCGGCGCGGCGTCCGGCCTGGAACCGCAGCAGCCGCGGCTCGCCGAGCGGCGGCGCGTCGAGCGCCCCCAATAGCACATCGCGCGCGCGCTCCTCGTCGGTGAAGCGGCTGGAAAAGACATAGCCGTTGCCGGTGCGGTGCTGCAGCCCGATCCGCCACGTCCAACCCGCTTCCTGCGCGGTCAGCCGGGTGAAGGGGAGCAACGGCTCGGCACGCATATTGGGAACGGCGAGCGCGCGGTCGCACGGCAGCCAATGGCCCCAGTCCTGCCAGCCGACGTCCATCGTCCCGCCGACCAGCAGCGAGCGGAATCCCGAACAGTCGATGAACAGGTCGCCGGCGATCGTCGTGCCCGAGGCGAGCGTCAACGACGCGACATGGCCGCTGGCGGCGTCGCGCGCGACGTCGACCACCTTGCCCTCGATGCGCGTGACGCCGAGCGGCATAGCCCAGCGGCGCAGGAATTGCGCGTAGAGCCCGGCGTCGAAATGATAAGCGTAAGCGTAGGTCGCGCGGATCGACTTGGGGTCTTCGTTGGGAAATTCGAACGCATTGTTGCGGCACGCGGCGATCGCGAACGAATAATCGTGCAGCTCGGACGCGCGGCCGGCGGCGTATGCGCGAGCCCAGTGATGCTGGAAATCGACCCCCGCCCAAGGCTCGCCGAACGTGCCGAAGGGATGGACGTAGCGCTCTCCGGGTTGATCCCAGCCGACGAACTCGATGCCGACCTTGAAGGCGGCCTGGGTCTCGCGCATGAATTGCGCCTCGTCGATCGCCAGCGTGTCGTTGAATACCTTGATATGCGGCAGCGTCGCTTCGCCGACGCCGACCGTGCCGATCTCATCCGATTCGATCAGCGTGATCGCATAGTCTTGCGCGGGCAGCAGCTTGACCAGCGCCGACGCCGCCATCCAGCCGGCGGTGCCGCCGCCGACGATGACGACCTTGAGCGGATCGGATGTCGACGATTCTGGCTTCAGCGAGTCTGGTCCTGGTGCCGGCGCCATGATGCTTTTCCCTCACAAAGATTGGGCGCCGCCGTTCCTGGGAAGGTGGCGGCGGCGCCCAGTGGAGGAAATCAGAACTTGAACCGGCCGCCAACCGAGAAGCGGCGGTCGACCACGCCCCAATTGGCATCCATGAACACCGGCTTGGCGCCCGGCGTCGCCTTGGAGTCGCCGAACACCTGTTGCTGATAGACGGTCCGCGTATTGAGCAGGTTCGAGCCTTCGACCAGGAACTCGAAATTCTTGACCACCGATATGCGCAACGATCCGTCAAGGAACCCGGCGGCCTTCTGGAACACCGGCAGGCCGACGCAGCAGTCGAGGTTGTTGGTCAGGAAGCGCGACCGCCAATTGTAGGCGACGCGCAGCGCGACCGGGCCCTTTTCGTACAGGCCGACCAGGTTGAACGAATGTTTCGAAATCCCCGCCAGCATGTGCGAGTCGATCACCGCGCCGCGCCCGCCGCTGACGTCGAGCCCCGCGCCCTGGCCGCCGGTACCACCGGCATCGAGCGCGCCGACCGCGATCAGGTTCGAATTGCTGATCCCCGATTGTTCGACGAAAGTGTAATTGGCCTGGATGCCGAGACCCGAGAGCAGCCCGGGCAGGAAGTCGAAGAAGGTCTGGTAACCGACCTCGAACCCCTTTAGCTCGCCGCCGTCCTTCTGGTTGCGCGGGCCGCGCAGCAGCACCGTCTGGGTCGAGCCGTTGTTGGTGAACGGACGCTCGAACTGACCGTAGGAGATCGCGTTGTGCAGCTTCTTGTAGAACAGATCGACCGTGAACGACGATGACTTACCCATATAGCGTTCGAAGGTGAGATCGAACTGGTCGGCGGTCATCGGCCGCAATCCGGCATAACCGGACTCCGCGTTGAACACGAAGTTGTACCCCGTCACATTCTCTTTCACGTGCGCCGCGGTCGGTGAGTTGTAGACGATATACGGCGAGTCCGGGCCGGTATTGATGATCGGCGAATTGATCGACACGAAGTTGCGCAACAGGCCGAAATCGGGCCGCGACAGGCCGCGCGAATAGCCGAAGCGGATGTACGTCTTGGAGTCTAGCCCAAACCGGATGTTAAAGCTCGGCAGCACATTGGTATAGGACGCCTTGAGCGTGTTGGGTGAGCCGCCGCCGCTGGCGAACGCCAGGACTTGCGGCGTCAGATAGCAGCGCGGCTGCACGATCGCGGTGCCCGACAAGGGCGTCGCGCAGGACGGCAGCAGGTTGAGCGCAGTATTGGCCGGATAAGCGACCGCGCCGTCGCTGGTAACTTCGGTACGGATCACGCGGACGCCGACATTGCCCTGGATGCGCACGCCGCCGCCGAAGATCGGCTGATCGCCGCCGAAATTGAGCATGGCATAAGCGGCCTTGGTCCGTTCGGACGTCCTGGTCACCTCCGATGGGGTGAAGCAATTGTCGACCGTCGCCTCGGGCCGGTCGCAGATCGCGGTATAGCCCGGCGCGATCGGCGAATTGGTGGCGGCGCCGCTCAACGATTGCAGCAGCTTGGGGAAGTTCTGCAGCGTGTCGCGATTCAGATAGACCAGCGGGCCGTTATTATAGGCGCTGCCATTGTAGAAATCGCTGCCCAGGCTGGTCGATTCCCAAATCCCGGCGCCATAGCCCTTGAAGTTGGAATTGCACGCAGCGGCCGGGTTGGGCGTCGTATTGTCGGCGTTGAAGCCCGCGCCGTTGCAATTCCAGCTCGCCGCGATCGGGGTCCAGTTGAAGGTCGAATAGCGCACTGTCTGGTTACGATCGGCATAGCGCACGCCGACCTTGAGCGAATCGAGCCAGCCGCCCTTGTCGAAATCGTATTGCAGGTCGCCCTTGAATGCCCATTCGTCGGCGTCATTGTCCTCGACATGGCCCTGGATGAACGGGATCCAGTAATTGTGCGGATTGGCCAAGCCGCCAGCGGCGTAATTGACGTTTGATCCCGGTAGCAGCTTGACTTGCGGCGCATTGCCGTCCGTCAGGCTGTACTGATAATTGGCCATCGATCCAACCGCGACCAGGATGTCGTTATTGCTGGTCGACGCGGTGACGCGCTGGCCGTCGAGCGTCAGCTTCAGATTGTCGGTAATCTTCCAGTCGATATTGGCGGAGAAGTCCTTGGTGCCTTCGCTATGATCGAAATTGCGCGCCTCGTTCTGGAAATAGAGCCCGTCGCGAAGCGTGGTGCAATGACCGGTGCCGCAATTGTTGACGAACGGCATGCCGGGCACCGCCGAGCCTGTATTGATCGCATCCTGATCGCTGGCGCTCCAGCTTCCGTTCCAACTGCCATGACCCTGAGTCAGCACGCCCGATTGCAGCATGCCGTTCGACCCGAAAACCAGCGCTCCGCTCCCGTCGGCTGCGCCCAGGATGGTCGAGCTACGCGGGTTGAACGCCGGCGTGCCATAAGCATTGCCATCGAGGATCGCGTGCGAGGCGCGCTCCAGCCAGGCGTTGTGATATTTTGAATCCGTGTACTGGACGGTCAGCAGGAAGCGTTCGGACTTGTCCTGGAACTGGCCGGCGAGCGCGATGCCGCGCCGCGTGCGGTCGTAATCGACCTGCGAATAGCGGATGCCGTCAGGCGCATAGGCCCAGCCGGTGCCGCCGAACGGATTGGCGGTACAGCCGATCAGGCCGTTCGAGCCGACATTGGCAGTGCCGTCGGGCTTGAGCGCGCCTGCCGAGCAATAGGTATCGATCTTGTCGAAGATCACGCTTTCGGTCCGCGTGATGACATGGCTGCGCGCGAAGTCGGCCATGAAGCCGAACTTGCCGATCTCGGTGTCGAACGTATCGCTGATCAGCGCCGAGAATTCGCCGGTCCACTTCTTCGAGCGGTCGCCATAATCGGCCTTGGCGTTGCCGGTGACGACCAGCCCGTTCTGGTCGAACGGCAAGCGCGTGCGCAGGTCGACGGTGCCGGCGATGCCGCCCTCGATCATGTCGGCGGTCAAATTCTTGTAGACGTCGACGCGCGACATCAACTCGGGCGAGATGTCGTTGAAGTTGAGCCCGCGCTGGGCGTCGGCGGAGAAGCTGTCGCGGCCGTTGAACTCGGTGCGGACCTGGGTCAGGCCACGGACCAGCACGCCGGCGGCTTCGCCCGACGGGTGGGTCGAATCGTCGGTCGACTGCAGCCGCGACACGGTGATGCCGGGAACGCGTGAGAGCGCGCCCGACACCGAGGTGTCGGGGAAGGCGCCGATATCGGTCGCGCTGATCGAATCGACGATCGTCGCGGCGTTGCGCTTGGTCTCGGCCGCGTCGCCGAGCGCGCGGCGCACGCCGACGATCAGGATGTCGTTATCCTCGGCAGCCGATGAGCCGGTGTCCGCTTGCGGCGCCGCGGTCGGGCTGGCGGCTGCTTCCGGCGCGGTCTGCGCTTGTGCGCCGGTCGCGGCGAACATCGCCAGCGTCATCAGCGAGGTGCCGCTCCACAGAAGGCCGCGGCCACGGCTCGAACCCAGTTGCTTCATCGATCACTCCCCTATGCACGCCTCTCATGCGGAGGCTTTATCCCGTTGCTCGCGCGTCCAGGCTGCATGCCCGGCGCGCGGCGCGAATCACCGTTTGTGGAATCCCTGCGGCGCGTCGTCGCGTGCCATCTGCCCCTTCATCCCTCCTATGCGGCCCGGCTTTTCGCGGTGCGCGCGACTCCATCGATTGCAACCCAATGCAACGATTTGCGCTTTGTTGCGTAAATTTCCGTACCGCGCAAGCGCTGTTTTCGTGCCGATCTACTAGCGAATCGCAAAATTTCAGGGATTGTTGCGCAAATTCCTCAATGCAAAATTTGCATAAGGCGTTTTCACAAATCGGGGATGAAGAGCGCGGCCAGCGCGGCGGCCGTCATCGCCGCCGCGGCAAGTCCGAGCGCGAGGATCGCCTGGTTTCCGAGCCAGTGATGAACGACCGCACCGAGCAAAGTCGCGGCAACTAGCTGGGGCAGCACCAGGAACATGTTGTGGATGCCCATATAGACGCCCATTTTCCGCGGCGGCACCGCGCTGGCGAGCATCGCATAGGGCAGCGACAGGATCGCCGCCCAAGCGCAGCCGATGCCGATTGTCGGCACCCACAGCCAGTAGGGATCGTCGATCAGCACGAACCCGGCCAGCCCAAGCGCGCCGAGCGCGAGGCTCGCCGCATAGAGGTTGCGCCGTCCGATCCGCCCGGCGATCCAGGGCAACGCCAGCGCCGCGATCGCTGCCACGCCGTTATAGCCGGCGAACAATACGCCCACCCAGTCGGCACCGGCATTATACGCCGCCGAGCTGGCGTCGGCGGTGTGATAATGGTGCGCCGCCACCGCGGGGACGGTGTAGATCCACATTGCGAACAAGGAAGTCCAGGTGAAGAACTGGACCAGCGCCAGGTGCCGCAGCAAGCGCGGCATGTGCAATATGTCCTCAACGATCTCGAACACGCCGAGCGATTGCCGGCCGCCGCGCCGCATCGCCACCGCGGCGAGTTGCGCGAGGCCGAATACGAAGGCGATCGCGGCGAGCACGTAGATTTCGCGCTCCAGCGCTTCGGCATAAGCGAAGCCGGCGATGGCGATCCCGCCCAGTATCCACAAGGCGCCGCTGCGCGCGAGCGTCGCCGCGCCGGTCGTGCTCGGTACCGCATGGTTGACCAGATCGGGGGCGTCCGCCGCGAGGCTCTCGGGTGGGCGCTCGGTGGTGGTCAGCACCGTCCAGGCGACCGCCGCCAGCAACCCGACCGCGCCGATATAGAAGGTCAGCCGGACCGAGGCCGGCAGCAGGCCAGGCGGGGCCGTCGCGGCGACGCCGAACCAATGCGTCAGGATCCAGGGCAAGGCCGAGGCGAATACCGCGCCGGCGCCGATGAAGAAGACCTGGACCGCGAAGCCTTCGGTCCGCTGTTCTTCGGGCAGGGCATCGGCGACCAGCGCGCGGAACGGCTCGGCAGCGATGTTGATCGAAGCAGTGAGCAGCCACAGGGCAAGGCTGGCGGTCCAGATGCTAGCGGCGTTAGGCATCGCGACCAGCGCGATCGCGGTCAGAATCGAGCCCGCCAGCAGAAACGGCCGCCGCCGCCCGAGCGGTCCCCAGGTGCGATCGCTCCAATGGCCGATCAGCGGCTGGACGAGCAGTCCCGTGATCGGCGCCGCGATCCACAGGATCGGCAATTGGTCGAGCTGGGCGCCTAATGTCTGAAAGATCCGGCTGGTGCTGCCGTTCTGCAATCCCCACACGATCTGCACCCCGAACAGGCCGCAGCACATGTTCCAGATCTGGCCGATCGTCAGGCGCGGCCGTGGTGTCGGTAGCGGTCGTGAAATGCCAGCGCTCCCCTCGCTCGCTTGCAAAACCTGCCCTTCGCTCCTTAAGTCGGCGCCGGTTACCGGGTCAGCTTGAGCGTAATGGGCACCAACAGCAACAACAATACGACGCTGCAAGACCTCGCCAAACTGGCGGGCGTCTCGGTGTCGACGGTGTCGCGCGCGCTCAACGACGAGCCGGTGATCAGCGCCAAGACCAAGCAGCGTATCTGGGCATTGGCGCGCGAGCACGATTATCCGTTCCGCCATTACATGCCCGCCGCCCCGATCGGCGCGGAGGGCTCGATCGCGATCGTCACCCCGCACATGCGCGGTCGGCCGGTGCCGCTGACTCACCCGTTCTTCCTCGAACTGATCGCGCAGATCGGCGAGGCGGCGCGCGCGCGGTCATGCGACTTCATGGTCAGCCACACCTCGCCGGAAAATTACGACGACCTCGTCCATGCCGTCACCACCAGCCGCGCCAGCGGCGTGATCTTCCTGGGCCAGGGCATGCTCCACGACCAGCTCAACCAACTGGCGACCTCGACCAACGGACATTTCGTGGTGTGGGGAGCGCATATGCCGGGACAGAAATATTGCTCGGTCGGCTCGGACAATATGCTCGGCGGGCGGCGCGCGACCTTGCACCTGGCCCGCATGGGGCGGCGCAACATCATGTTCCTCGGCGGCAGCGATCCCGAGGCGTTGCAGCGCCGCCGCGGCTATATGGAAGGCGTACGGGAAAGCGGGATCGAGGCCGATCCCAAATTGGTCGTGGCGGTGGAGTTCGAACTCGAGGCGGCCGAGGCGGCGGTGGCGCGGCTGATCCATCGCGGCGTAGTGTTCGACGGCGTCGTCGCCACCAGCGACTTGATCGCCCTGGGCGCGATCCGTGCGATCAAGCGGGCCGGTCGCTCGGTGCCGGGAGACGTGTCGGTAGTCGGCTATGACGACATGCTGCTCAGCCGGCTGAGCACGCCGACCCTGAGTACGATCCGCCAGGATACCGCCGAGGCGGGACGGCTATTGGTATCACGCGTGCTCGATTTCTCGCCGGATCATTTACCCGTTCACCTGCCGACCGACTTGATCGTCCGCGAGTCTTGCGGTGGGTGACGGCCTTGGGGGGAGCGCCTCGCAACACCAAGCACGCGCTAAAAGGTCGGTCCCAAAGCAGATCAAATCGGGTCAAGACCCGAGGACCTTTTTTGGTTTCCAGGAAGCGCGGCGAGTCCTTTAGGCGCACCACTCTCCCCTTCAGCCTCTCAGCGCGCCGCAACCGCCGGCTCAGGCGCGACGTAGCGCTCGAGGAATCGGGCCAGGGTCGGCAGCTGCGGCAGCCGGGCCTTGATCCCCGCGTCGAGCCCGTCCAGGGCCTGGCGAAGATTGGCATCGGGCAGCTGGCTCGGCAGCAAATGCCAGGCATCGGGCATCAGGCCCTGCCCCATCATTACCTGGCACCAGGAATCGATGCGGAAAATCTCGTCCTGGTCCTGATGCGCCATCGCCTGTTCCCGGAACAATTCGAGGCGGGCGGCCAAGGTATCGGGCAATCCCATCTGCGCCATGCGTTGCCAGAACGGCTCGTCGCGGTGGTTCAATGCATAATGCAGGATCACGAAGTCGCGCACATGCGTCCATTCGGCCTCTGACCGTGTGTTGAAGCGCGCGGCCAGCGCGTCATAGTCGCGCGTGAACGGGAAGGACTGGATGAAGCGCGTGATCGCGATCATCACCAGATGGATGCTGGTCGATTCGAGCGGCTCGATGAACCCGCCGGCAAGGCCGAGCGCCAGGCAGTTGCGATGCCATGCCCGGCGGCGCATGCCCGCGGTGAAGCGGAGCAGCCGCGGCTCGAACAACGGCTCGCCGTCGAGCGCGGCCAGCAGCGCCTCGCGCGCGGTGTCGTTGTCCATATGCTCGCTGGAGAAGACCAAGCCATTGCCGACCCGGTGCTGCAGCGGAATACGCCAGCGCCACCCGGCGTCGTGCGCGATGGCGCGGGTATAGGGCACGGGCTCGCCGGCGCTCTCGGTCTGGACCGCGAACGCGCTGTCGGTCGCGAGCCAGGGACTCCAATCCTCGAACCCGGCCTTGAGCGTCTGCTCGATCAGGAGCGCGCGAAAGCCGGTGCAGTCGATGAAGAAATCGCCGTCGATCCGCTCGCCCGATGCCAGAACCAACGCGCGAATGTCGCCGCTTTCCGGGTCCTGCGACACCTCCGCGATGCGGCCTTCGACGCGCTTTACGCCGTCGGCCTCGGCGATACCGCGCAGGAACCGCGCATAAGCGGTGGCGTCGAGATGATAGGCATAAGCGAGGCCAAGCTCGGGATCAGTGGAGAAACGGTTTTCCGCCGCCGCGCGCAGCTCGAGCGAATAATCGCCGTAAGGACGCCCGAACCCGCGCTTCCGCGCCTCCAGCCAGAAATGCTGGAAATCGGCGACGAACACGGATCGCCCGACCGAGCCGAAAGAGTGGAAATAGCGGTCGCCCGGCCGGTCCCAATCCTCGAAGCCGATGCCCAGTTTGAAGCTGGCATTGGTCGCGCGGACGAACGCGTCCTCGTCGATGCCGATGAACGGATGGAAGGTGCGGATCGTCGGGATGGTCGACTCGCCGACGCCGACCGTGCCGATCTCGTCGGATTCGACCAGCACCACCTCGATCATCGGGCTGAGATGCTTGGCGAGCGTGGTCGCGGCCACCCAACCCGCAGTGCCGCCCCCCGCCACCACGACGCGTCGGATCCGATCGGGAGTTGCTTCGGTCATCGATTGAGCTGCCTTTGGATCAAGGCGCGCAACTGCCGCGCCGCCATGGGGTCGAGGGACGCGAGCGGCCCGCGGGCCGGCGCCGGCAAATGCGCCGCCGGGCGCTCGGCCGGGCCGAAGATGTAATAGTCGAACATCGCGCGCCACGCCTCTTTCTCATGCCCCGGGCGATCGCGTAGGGAGAGCATGGCGTGGAGCAATGTCGTCATCGGCGTGTCGAGGAAATCGGGCGCCGCGTTCCACCAAAAATTGACCAGCACATTGAAGTCGTCGAGCGCCTCGACCTGATGCCACCACAAGGCCGGATAGACGAAGACGTCGCCGGGCTCGAGCTCGGCGATCTCGCCGGCCGCCGCCGCCTTTGGGAAATCGGGAAAACGATCGAGATCGGGCGCGGCGAAATCGACCATTGTGACCACTTGCCCGCCCGGCGTCGGTGCCAGGGGTCCGGGATAGAGATTGGCCACCTGCTCCGGCGGGAACAAAGTGAAGCGGCGGTGCCCGACCGCGCAGCATGCGGCATTGTTCGACATGTCGAAATGCGCGGCCGCGATCGTCCGATTGCCGAGCCAGATGCTGGCGAGCGGCGGATGCTTGGCGAACAGATCGTCCGCCGGCGTCAGTTCGTTCTCCGTGCGAAAGCCGGGGAAGAAAGTGTCGAGATCGGTCGAACCGATATAGAAAGCGGGCGCATCGGGCTTGCCGCGTTGTTCGAAAATGCGCGCGATAAAGGCGTCGAATGCGACACGTTCGCCACGGAAGTTCATCGCGGTCGCTTCTACGTTATAATGGAAGCGGCCGCCGGTTGCGGGATCGGCGGTATAGCCGACCACCGGCTGTCCGCTGTGGAACCGCATCAGATAGTCTACCGCGCGTTCCGGCGACTCCAGTCCTGCCTGGACCAGTGGCCAGTCGCGCGCGGCGCCCTTCAGGATGGTCGGCACCCCTTCGGCAACGATCGCGGCGAGGTCCGGAGCGGCAATGTTTCCGTCCAACTCGCGGGTTCGCCGGGTGACGGCGATCCGGACGGGCGCGGCATCAGCCATCACGGCGCCGCTTGCGCTCGACCAAGGCCGTGATGTTGCCGAGCGAGGATGCCGCCCAGACCGCCGGCCGCAGGAAATCGTCGCGATGCAGCGCGGCAAGCTCGGCACCATCGAGCGCGGCAAGGCGGTCCTGCGCGATCGTATAGCCATCGGGCACGGTGAAGCGGCGTCCGTCCTCAGTCTCTATCCGCAACTCGACCGGTTGGATCAACCCATGCGCTTCGAACGCGGCGAACATGGCGGGCGCGACTTGCGATCCGACATAGACGCGCTGCAAGGCGGCCGAAACGTGATCGAGCAACGGCGCATTGCCGCCATGGTCGAGGAAGATCGCGGCGCCCTCACCGCCCTGGCGCACGCGCGGATGCGACGGGTCGATATGGATCATCGGTTCGCCGGCGACGCCGTCCGGCGGCACCCCGATCGAGAAGGGGCCGCGGCTCATCAGCGCGGGGATATAGCGCGCGTCCCAACGTGTGCCGTCGAGATAGAGATTCTCATCGGCGTCGAACCCGAGCAGGACGGTCGCGCGATAGGCGCCGGCGGGATCGCGCCGGAACAGGATCGCATATTCGCGCTGCAATTCTTCGAATTCGGTGGCGAACACCATCGTCTGGTTGACGGCATCGCCATAAGCGGCGCCACGGTCGAGCACGACCCGCAGATCGGCATGGTCGACATTGTTGAGAAGGACGGGATTCGCCATCGTTACCAGTTCTTAGACGAAGAAGGCCGCTTGTGCAGCGCGTAAAAGCGCAAAGGCCTACGTGATCGACGAAAAGCAAGTCTGCCTTGTCACGAACTATCATATCGAAATTCAATTAAAAACAGCTATTATGGTAATACCATTTTGGTTTATAGGAATCTTCAACTACATATGAAGTAACGTTAGCCATTTTTCTATGAGTATAGGCGGATAGCGTATAAGATTTAATCTTATCTCCTTTTATACTTATATCTGACACGCTTATTATCAGCTCAAGACCCCTTAGTCCAAAATACCGGCGGCGTCCAAACAACGCATCTCTCGCACATCCATCCTTTAACGCAGAAGCCAAAAATCGGCCCCTATTATTCCAATCAGATGACGGATCACGTGACAAAAGATTATCCCCTATACCACCGTCTCTGACTGAGAATAAATAGCACTGGGCCACTCCAGAGAAGCTTATTGACTTTGATTTTTGATAGAAAGGAGTTCCACACACTATCCTGTAGGCATCCTTCCCATTCACATCTTTAACGATCCTATCGAACCCAACAGCATCTTTATCCGCGTCATTAACTCTCATGGAAAATATGCTGCTTGAAATGATAGGCCACGCATGATCATTGCGCGCGGCCGTTAATACCAAAAATACCGGCATCGCTGCAGCCAAAATTACGCTGTATCTATTCACGTTTGCCTCTTCACTTCGCGGTCGGGCACTGTGCGAGAGCAGGGACGGAGAAATCAATCAATTGAACCCCGCCGTCATCGCTCGCGCTAGGTAGCTCAATAATAACCGTGCCCGGATATTCTGATTGCAACGCGTCGCGTACATTCATGCCTGCAATGGGGGATTTTCCTCCAATGATATCTGTAACGCCGGTAAATAGATCCGGAAGGAGATTATCGATTACCGGAAGCCCGGTCACTGTTCTACCGGATATCTGAGCCCTATAGGTATTTAGCATAGCCCGCCCTCCGAATTGGCTGTCGATGACGGCGGCGGAACCGGCCGCGACCGGCACGGGTGCATTTGGTGTACTAAAACCACCGGGCTTACCGATGAACGATGCATTTCCCTTTAAGACGCGGGTTAAGGTAGGCCCACAATCCTTGTTCACGCCTAGCCCCGGCGTAGGTAGCGGGGGCGCAGGTTGCCCTCGGCCATTGCTTTCTGGCGTTCCCGGAAAGCGCCACGGGCTATCACCAAAGCCCTGCGCACAGTCTCCACGATCTGCGCAGGTTTGAACGCCATGGATCTCAGGGGGGGGGCCGTTCCATACGCCATCAGTTCCTGACGGATCCCTGCCATTCACCGGGTCGCTCTTGGCATAATTATACCAGTTCATTCCATCACCATAGCCGATGGGATCGGTCTGCATGAACCGGCCAAGCGTCGGCGAATACATTCGCGCCTTGTAGTAATAGAGGCCCACCTCTGGCAGCCAGGTTTGACCAGTATATTGGAACCGCCCCTGGTTGCCCGCGGCAGGGATGCCATATTCATCATAAGTATTGATGCTGGTGGCGCTGCCGCTGGCATTAGTAACAGCCACCACAGAGCCGCGCTCATCAGCTACGAACCAACGTTTGTCGGTCGTGCCCGGGCCTTCGTACCAAACTAGCGGCTCGTCTGTACCGGCGCCGTAAACATAGCGGCGCTGCGGGTTGGCCGACACACCCCACAGATACTCTCCGACGATGTTGCCGCCGTCACTGGCGAACCGGGGATAAGTGGATGAGAGGTTGTACCCCTGCAGCTCGTCGAGCGAGCCATATTCCAGAGTGCTGGCGGCACCATTGGTAGTAATGAGGTGGTTGACCGCATCATATCCATAGGTCGAGCTGCCGGAAGCGTTGAGATTGCCCCGCCCGTCATAGCCCAGATTCACGCTGCCCGACGCGGTGTATTGGTTGAGCCCGTTCGCTGTGTAGGGGCGGTTGACGTTCACGCTCCCCGTCCAGCCATAAGCTGTGTTCGCGCTTAGACGCGACACGATCTGACCCGCAGGATTGTAGCCGAAGGTGATCGCATTGTCCTGACCACTCGCGGTCGGATTGCAGTCGAGCGTGCCGCCGCCGGCGAGATCGAGCCGCAGGCAGGTCAAGCGCGATACGCCGTCATAGCTATAGTACGTCGCCACACCGTTGCCCCGCGTCAGGCTCGTGCGGCGTCCTAGATCGTCATAACCGTAGGTGGCGAGCGTCGTTACCCCATTCTCAAGGACGGTCGTCATCTCGTTCAATGGGTTATAATTGTAACTGACGTAGAGCCCATCGGGCCAAGTTACTCGCGTGCGGCGGCCGGCGGCATCGTACTGATAATTGAGCGTCGTGTAAGGCTGCACGCGCGAGGTCAACCGACCGAGCGCATCGTAGCCGAGCGTTTCGGGCGAGCTGCCGCCCGCCCAGCTCGAGCTGGTCAGCTGGCCGAAGAGATTATAGCCATATTGCCGGCTCAGCGAACCATTCTCCGTGCGCGACGTCACGCGGTTGAGATTGTCGATCGCGAAGGCAATCGTGCCGCCATCGCGCAGCCGCTTGTTCGTAACGTTACCGTTGGCGTCATAGGTGAACTGCTCATAGTCGGTCGTCGAACTGACGCCCGAGCCTTTGGTGGTCGAGGGGTATTGAGTTTTCACCAGCCGGTTGAACCCGTCATAGGTATAACTGGTCTTGTTACCCTCTGCATCCGTCACAGATGATACCTGCCCGTTCCCGGTATAGGCTGTCACCTCGGTTGAAGCCTCTGGCGTTCCGTACCCGGACGTGACGTTGGTCAGCTGTCCTGCCGCATCATACGTGGTCCGAACGATGCGGTCCGAGCCGAAACTTCCCGACTGAGCCGTGCAAGCATCCGTGGTAAGGGACGACCATCCGCTCGGGTTCATCCTGGTGGTAGAACACTGCAACCTGCCGAAGGTGTCGTCATAGCTAAATTGAGCAATGGAATAAACAGTCCCGCCCGCTGATTTGGTATCGCGAAGGGGCCTGCCGGCCGAATCAAAATCGAAATCTTCGGTCTGCGCGATGGTAAAATTGGATAGCCCGGATGCATTTAGCCCATCGGCCGTGCCGATCTCGGTTTTGGAGATCTTCTCGAGGCCATTGTAGGTGAGGCGGACAGCTCTAGCCTTGGCTGGGCCGGCACCGTCCGGATCAGGCGAAAGGATCGCGACCGGCCTGCGGCTAAAACTGAATTTGCTAAGCGTCGTATCCGCTGATCCCGCAAGCGGACCATCCGCGGATATCCGGTTCCCGACATCGTCGTAGGTGAAGGTCTGCGTTGAACTCACCGACCCGTCACCGGCCGAAACGGTAAGGGACGTGACAAGGAGATTGCGACCGTAGGTATAACTGGTTTTGGTTTCGTCTGCGGTCCCAACGCAGGTGGACGTGGTGCGGCATCGCGAGACGGTCGACAGGACATAGACGCCCGAAGAACTCGAGCTGCCATTTTGATCCAACTGAACGTAGCTAAAGCGCGTCTGCGGACGTACGCCACCGACTGCTGCGGCCGGCAGGGTAACAGTCAGCACTCCACCATGCGTGGGATCATAGGTGTAATCGGTGACGTTGCCCTTAGCGTCCGTCGTCGACGAAGGCTTGTTGCATGTGAGGGGATTGGCGCACGAGGTCGGATAGGATGCGGAGGCCTCGACAAACGGACTTTGACCAGATGCCGGTTTAGGAGTGTACGTTACAGAAGTAAGATTTCCCCTCGCGTCGTACGCGTATTCTCTGTAATCCAACTCCGGATATGTTACCCTCGATATCAGATTATTCGCATTGTAAGAATATGATGTCTTTCGACCTATCGCATCCGTGTAGGACAGAACAAGCTTTTTTGATATATCTATTGTATAAATTTTGGATGAACTTCCAGTTGTTGCAGTAACGGTCCGCGTGCCAGTCGAATCGACGTACGTATAGTTCGTAATATAATATTGAAACAAATCTGAGTAGCCGGTATTCGGATTTGTGTGTGTGTCGTATTTTGTAATCGACGTTACGGCGTAAGCACTGTCAATAAATGTGCTGCCATATCCGATCGAAGTCGCCGCTAAACTTGATCCCGGCGGGGTTACCGACGCGATTCGGCCCGTTGAATCCATCGAAAAGCTTGTATTGTTTCCATCGCTATCGGCGTAAGCCGTACCTGTCTGAGTCAACGAACCTGTCGCCAATCTCGGGTATTTTCTCTGGTTATTTAGATCGAGGTTGCACATGTTGACGGTGACGTCGCACGGATCAGCGAGCTGATTCATGTCGTCAATCATTATCGCGTATTGCCATTTAGGAATATCAGTCAGGTTATACAGCGCATTCCCCTGATAGGTAATCTTAGCATGATATCCTGTATTGCTCGTCACGGACTGTGGTCTGTAAGCGGTATGACCGCTTATCGAAGCTGAGCTATAATAATATGTAAGTACTTTCCCATTGGGATAAGTGACGGAGCTCAGACCGAGGTAATTCTGGCCGTCGATCGGCGACGGGCCTCCGAATACGTATTTCGTCCCGTCGGGCGCCGTGAGGGTGTTGGATGAAAGCGTAAAGCCATCAAGCGTAACCGGCGTATAACCGCCTCCCACGATATTAAAAACGTGGGTCCGACCGTCGACGACTGCGCTTACAGTGCCTGTACCACCAGTCGTGGTGAGATAACCGACCAGCGTATCGGTGTAGTTTTTCCCGATGATCGTTCTCGTCTCGGAAATACCCGTTGCCGGGTCTCCAACCACGATTGGCTCGGTCGTGTACGTGAACTGACCGGTCGAGACGTTGACACCATTTTCGTCGATGGGACTTTGTACCGGCGGAGGCGTGGTGAGAATAGTTTGTGCGAACGCTGGCCGACAAATTGCGGAGCCCGTCATTAATGTTAGGAGTGTCGCTGCACGTCGCACATTGTTGGCCATAAACTCTCCTAAGGTTCGAGTTCTTCGGGACACGCATCGCGATCTCAGGCCCGCACAGGCGCACGACCCCTCGAACCGGCAGATACATGCCGGCGAGAGCCAAATCGTTTTGATCTATTGCACTCAGGCCCTGCCCAAATCGCAGACCTATTGGAGCTTGCGCCGGTCGCACGCACCGGCCGACAGAGGCATTTGCCTTACGGCGCGCCAGTGACCTTCACATTTGTGCGGTTGTCGGCATGATCATGTGAATATTCGGTGGTCACACCGTTATTCACCGAGCCGGTATGGACGACTTTGATCAAGCGACCTTTGGCATCATAGGTGTAGGTGACGGTTTCCGCCGCCCAAGCGCCCGCTGCCCAGAACACAACGCACGATGCGATTGCTGAAGCTAATATGCGCTTCATTCTCGCCTCCCTGTTATAAGTCGGCCCCTCCGACTCATGGGCCGATCATGCTCCCCAAACGGGCAGTTCGTCAATGATTCTTAGGTAGTTACCGCCATATTGGGCTCAATTTTTTGAGCGCCGGCTCGGTCTATAGGAAGGCGCTTTGGAGAAGGCAGCAATTACTCGACGATCTCTTTTTGATGTCGCCCGAAACTACTGCCTTCTCCCTCTTCAACGCATGATGGCAGTTTAGAACTTGAAGCGCGCACCGACCAGATAGCGGGCCGACCCTTCGGCCAGATACCAGGTGTTGCTCGGATCGCGGCCATAGGTCCGGACACCTTCCTCGGTGAGGTTGATGCCTTCGAAGCTGACCGCGATGTTCTTGGTGATGTCGTAGCTGACGTTGAGGTCGAGCTGACCATAAGGCGCGGTGTACACCGGGTTGTGATAGCTGTCACGGTTGAGCTGGCTCAGGAACTTGGCGCGCCAGTTATAAGCCAGGCGGGCCGATATCCCGTACTTCTCATAGATCAACGTGACGTTGGCGGTGTCCGACAGACCGACCAGCGCGAACTGGTCGACATTGGGATTGGCTGCCACGTCGATGCCAACATCGCCGCGCACCAGGGTATAGCTGGCGGCGAGGCCGAAACCGGTCCGACCGAAGAAATACTGGCCGGCGATCTCGACGCCGTAAATCTCCGCGTCCTTGTTGTTGATCGGCGTGTTGACCGAGAAGTTGAACAGCGGGTCGTTGGCGTCGGCAAGGATGTCGACTGCCCCCAGCGTCTGGTCGACGAAAGGCTGATCGAGTGCACCATTGTGATAGTTCGCCTGGAACGCTGCATTCGCCGCCGCCACGTTGCCGTTATTCTGCTGCAACAAAGCGGTATAGGTGAACAGGTTCACGTCGGTGATGCCGGCGTGCAGCGCATTGGTCAGCTGGTCCTTGGCTATACCCGAACGCGTGCCGGGAGCGGCCGATGTCGGATCTCGCAAACCGAACAGGTTGCGATTGACCAACGTGTTGCCGATGAAGTTGTGCACGCGCTTGTCGAAGAAGCCGACCGAGAAATAGCTGTCCTTGTTCGGATACCATTCGAGCGAGACGTCGAAGTTATCCGAGTCGAGCGGATTGAGATCGGTATTGTTGGCAAAACCCGTCGCGGTACCACCGATCGCGGTCGGACGCGGCGGCGCACCGACAGTGGTCGAGGCGAACAAGCTGCCATAGGGAGCGCGCGCGATCGTCTTCGAGTAAGAGAAGCGCCCCTTCAGCTTGTCGGTGAAGCCGATCGAGAAATCCATCGACGGCAACAGATTGTTGTAGCTGCCCTTCGATGTCAGCGCTTGACGGTCGGCCGAGTTGAGGATGTTGAAGTCGTTGTCCGCCTGCCAGACGATCGCGAGCGGGACGGGCTGCAGCGACTGGGCCGTTACCTTGGTGCTTTCGAACCGGGCGCCGGCGACGAGCTGCGCCTGCATGTTGCCGATCGTGCCGTTCCAGGTGACCTGGCCATAGACCGACCAGATGCTTTCCTTGACGCGGTTGAAACTGTTGGCGTCGATATTGTTCTGGTGGCCCACGCCGTCATTCGTGATGCCGATATAATGCTGGTACAGCGTGTTGTAGAGCTTGGTCGCGTCCTCCGTACGCCAGGCGACCAAAGTATTGGCGTCGGCGTTCGGGTTGTTGTGGGTGAACTGGCACGCCGTGCAGAACTGGAACACCTGCCCCGGCGCCACGGCATTGATCTCGGGCGGCAGTGAATTGCCCCAGTCGCCGAGGACCTGACGCGTATTATACTGGGTCTGCAGCGTGTTGGTGGTGCGATAGCCGCCGCCGAAATCGAACTTGCTGCCACCGCCCAGATCCCAGGTGCCGTCGAGCCGCAGTTCCTTGATGCGCTGCGACTGGGTCGAGGCGAATTGGCGCTGGATCGCGCCCGACAGATCGCCGGCATCGAGCTTGTTGTTACAATTGCCCTTGAAGAACGGCGTGTGGTTCGGGGTTTGGCTCGGCGCGCAGTCGTTGAAGGTCAACGTCTGTTGCGGGAACCCGCCCGGGGTGGTGGTGAGCGAGTGCGAGGTCACGACCGGCAGGTTGAACGCGACCGTGGTCGAGGTCTGGCCATTGGGATTGTCCGGCAGGCTTTCGGCCTTGCCGAGATGCCCGTCGAGCACGAACTTCAGACGATCGGTCGCCTGCCAGTCGATATTCAGACCGACATCCCACAAACGGTTCTTCTGTGCGCGATAGGCTTGCTCGAACGCCTCATCCTTCACGCCGTTGATGGTTTCGTGAAGGTAGGAGGTCGTCGCGACACCGTTGGACGCGTCGTCGAACGTCACCTCGTCGAACGGACGGTTGAACCAGTTGGACTGGGTCGAACGGCGCTCGGATGCCCGAAGCTGCGCATACATACCGTCGGCAGTGATGGTCAGCCCGTCGGTCGGCCGGAATTGCAGCATCGCCTGACCGTTCAACCGCTCGCGACTGTCCTCGGAGAAATGATAGCGGCTGTCATTGGGCACCGAGACCAGGACGTTCGGATTGGTCGGCACGTTGTTGAGCTTGGTCGAGCCGTTGACGAAGCCATTGTTGGTATTGAGGAAATCCGACAAGGTCCGGATGTTCCAGTCGTCGCTCGCCACGGTCGGGACGCTGAAGTTGCGCTTCTGATAGCTGCCGAACAGCGAGACGCCGACCTTCTGATCCTTGTCGCTCCAGCTGAGCAGGCCGGAAACTTCCGGCGTCACGTGACTACCGCAGCTGATGCAGTCGTCGGCGCTGGTATCGTAGCTGGCCTTCGCGCCGATCGTGCCGGTGAACCCACTTTCCCGCGCATCGAGCGGGCGCCGGGTGACGACGTTGATCGCGGCGCCGATGCCGCCCGACGGAACCGCGGCGCGACCAGTCTTGTAGACTTCGAGCGTCTTGACCCCTTCCGCGGCGAGGTTCGCGAAGTCGAACGACCGACCGAAGCCGCCCGCGCCGTCGCCACCCTGGTCGCCGCCTACCGAGACGATATTCGATGTGGCGAGCTGGCGGCCGTTCAACGTGACAAGGTTATATTGTGCGCCGAACCCGCGGACAGTGACGGTCGAGCCTTCGCCATTGACGCGGTCGATCGACACGCCAGTGATGCGCTGGAGCGATTCAGCCAGGTTCGTGTTGGGGAATTTGCCGATATCCTCGGCCGAGATGGCGTCGACGATACCGTTGGAATTGCGCTTGATCGCGATCGAGCGCTCGAGCGATGCGCGAACCCCGGTGACGACGATGTCACCGCTCGCTGCGGCCTGATCGTCGGCCGGTGCCGGCGGCGCCGCGTCAGGCGCGGCCGTTTGCGGTTGAGCCTGAGCGGCAGCCACGCCCGGCGCTGCAAGCCCGACCGCAAGTGCCAGCGCAGACGCAGAAATTCTCAATGTCCTCATGCCCCAGATCCTCCCTACCTGGCCGGCATCTTCCCATGCCGACACGACTATTGATGTTAAGCGATGTGCTCTCGCCTCGACTGTCTTCGTATCGAGTCCGACATCGATGTCAATATCGGACAAAGCCCAATTCGGATCGTTCAGTTTAGCGTTGCGCCAAGGCAACACTGGTCGATTGCAGCGGATGCGCAGCGTCGGTTGCCAAGGTCAGTTTGTAACTACCGGCAGCCTGCCGCCACCGTCCGCCTTGCCAGCGCGCCAGCACGCGCGGATCGGCCGCGATCGTTACGGTTCGCGTCTCGCGCGGCGCCAGTGCTTCGCGGCTCCATCCGGCGAGTCGCAGCGGACTGCCATCCGGTAATGTGACGTAGAGCTGCGGCACGGCGACGGTCGCGCGGCCACTTTGATTGGTGATCGCAACCGTCACGCTGGGCTTGGCCCCGCCGGTGAAGCGGGCCTTGGCATAGCTCACTCTGGCATAATTGAGGCCATAGCCGAACGCGAACAGCGGCTGGCTGCTCTGCGCTGCATACCGACGGTAACCGACATTGGCGCCTTCCTTATAGTCGACATCGAACGATGCGACCGGCTCGGCGGTCCCCGAACCGGCATTGCTCGCGGCGTCGTTCTTCAGGCTTTCCAAGCCGATAGGCCCGGGGCGCGGCAACTGCGTCGACGCGCGCGGGAACGTCATCGGCAAGCGTCCGACCGCGTCGACATCGCCGAACAGGACGCGCGCCATCGCTTCGCCGCCGCGCTGGCCGGAATACCAAGCCTCGACCACTGCCGGCACGCGGTCGATCCACGGCATCAGCACTGGGCCGCCAGTCTCAAGCACTACCACCGTCTTCGCCTGGGCCGCGGCGACCGCGTCGATCAGCGCATCCTGATTGTCGGGCAGCGCGATGTCGCGATTATCCTCGGCCTCGGTCGCCCATTGCGTGGCGAAGACGATCGCGATGTCGGCGTCGCGCGCCGCCGCCGCCGCGGCGGCGGGATCCTTGCCGTCGACATAGGAAATCTGCGCGCCCGGCGCGATCGCCCGGATCGCCTTGAGCGGCGAGGAATTGTGATAGGTCACGCGCACGAACGACGCCGCCGCACCCGAGGTCAGCGGGATTTCGATCGGCACGCCGCCGACCGAACGCACCTGGCTCGACCCGCCGCCCGACAGCACGCCGACATCGGCATGGCCGCCGATCAGCACGATCTTCTGCGCGCGTTTCGCCAGCGGCAGGACATTGCCCTGGTTCTTGAGCAAGACCATCGAGGCCTCGGCCACATGCTGCGCAACCGCGGCGTGCGCCGGATAGTCGATCGGCTGCACCGCCGCCGGCGACGGATCGTCGTAAAGGCCGCTGGCGATCACGCCGGTGAGGATGCGCCGCACCATCTCGTCGAGGCGCGCCACGGGGATCGTGCCGTTCGCGACCGCGGCGGCGAACGGCGCGCCGAAATAGATTTGCTTGTCAAGTTCCTGGCCCGATTCCTGGTCAAGGCCCGCCATCGCCGCCTTGACGGTCGAATGGACTCCGCCCCAGTCCGACATCACCCAGCCGGGATATTTCCAGTCGTCGCGCAGGACCTTGGTCAGCAGGAAGCGGTTCTCGCACGCCCAGTCGCCGTTGACCTTGTTATAGGCGCACATCACCGAGCCGGGGCGGCCGTCCTTCACCGCGATTTCGAAGGCGAGAAGGTCGCTCTCGCGCAATGCCGCCTCGTCGATCCGCGCGTTCAGTATGGTGCGGCCCGTCTCCTGCGCGTTGAGCGCGAAATGCTTGACGGTCGAGACAATGTGGTTTGATTCGACCCCGCGCACCGCGGCCGCGACGAGCGTGCCGGCAAGCAGGGGGTCTTCCCCCAGATACTCGAAATTACGCCCATTCCAGGCATCACGGGTCAGGTTGACCCCGCCGGCGAGCAGGACGTTGAAGGTCTTGGCGCGCGCTTCCGCGCCGGCCATCGCTCCACCGGCATAAGCCAGTTTGGGATCGAAGGTCGCCGCGGTGGCGAGACCCGAGGGCAAAGCCGTCGCGACGTCGTCGGTGCGCAGATTCATCTGGTTGGCGACGCCCAGACTGGCATCGCTCTCCCGCAGAGTCGGGATGCCGAGCCGCGGCACGCCTGGCACATAGCCGGCCGAGGGGACCATGTCGGCCGGGCGGGGCTCGATCTTGTTGGGGAAGAGCCCATGGATATAGGTCAGCTTCTCCTTGAGCGTCATCGCCTTGAGCAACGCTGCGGCGCGCGCCGCTGCCGACAAGTTCTTGTTGCGCCAGGGTTCTGCGACGCGATTCGACTCGGCGGCGGCGGGCTTCTGTGCGGCTTCACGCGCAGCGAGTGCTGCAGGCAGGCTGACGGTACCGATGCAGATCAAGGCACCGAACAGACGAGACTTCATCGCGGATTCCTCAATCGAAATGATAAAAAAAAGCGGCCGCCACAGCTTGCAGCGGCCGCTAGCCCGCCGGCGCAAAGCGCGGCGGGGGGAGGATTCGAGTCTCGGAAAATGGGGGAAGCGAGCACGTCGAACGGCAGAGCTCGCGCGGCGGTGATCATCCCTCTCCCCTTGTTCGGTTTTTCCGAAATGCTTGACGTTGATCGCCAAGACCGACATCGATGTCAATGAGTTTCGGCGAACGGCGCCTGCAGAATGATAAGGGGTGGAGATGATTCGTAGGGGAGCGCCGTTGGCCGGCCTAGCCATGGCCGCTTTTGCATTTGGCGTGCCCGCGTCGGGGCAGACAGCATCGCCCGCACCCGCTGACACCTCTCCCGCTACCCCATCCAGCGTCGCGAACCCGGCGACCTGGCCCGCGATCAGATCGCCGGTGCGCGAAGATCCGGCCATCGAAGGCAAGATCACTCAGCTGATCGCCCGCATGTCGCTCGAACAAAAGGTCGGCCAAATCGTGCAAGGCGACATCGCCTCGATCACGCCCGACGATGTCCGCAAATATCAGCTCGGCTCGGTGTTCAACGGCGGCAACTCCGACCCGGGCGGGAAATATAACGCCCCCGCCAAGGACTGGCTCGCGCTGGCCGATGCCTTTTGGGATGCGTCGACCAGCGACGATCCCAATTTGCCACGCATCCCGGCGATTTGGGGGATCGACGCGGTGCACGGCCATTCGAACATCGTCGGCGCGACACTGTTCCCGCACAATGTCGGGCTCGGCGCGATGCGCGATCCCGCACTGATGCGGCGGATCGGTGAAGTGACCGCGGTCGAGATGCGGGTGACCGGGATCGATTGGACCTTTGCGCCGACCATCGCCGTGGTCCGCGACGACCGCTGGGGCCGCAGCTATGAAGGGTTCGGCGAAGTCCCCGAGATCGCCGCCAGCTATGCCGGCGCTTTGGTCAAGGGGTTGCAGGGCAAGGTCGGCGCCAGGGACTGGCTGAAGGGTCCTCACGTGATCGCCACCGCCAAGCATTTCCTCGGCGACGGGGGCACCAGGGACGGCAAGGACCAGGGCAACGCCCAGGTGACCGAAGCTCAGCTCCGCGACCTGTTCGCGCCGCCCTACGAGGCCGCGATCAAGGCCGGCGTCCAATCGATCATGATCAGCTTTTCGAGCTGGAATGGCCGCAAGATGACCGGCAATCGCAGCCTGTTGACCGGAGTCGTCAAGGATCGCTGGAACTTCGACGGCTTCTTGGTCAGCGACTGGAACGCGCATGCCCAGGTCGAAGGCTGCACCGCGTCCGACTGCCCTCAGGCGATCCTCGCCGGGCTCGACCTCTATATGGCGCCCGACAGCTGGAAAGGTATTTGGGAATCGACCCTGCGCGAGGTGAAGGCGGGGACGATCCCGATGAGCCGGCTCGACGACGCCGTGCGCCGCATCCTGCGGGTCAAGTTTCGCGCCGGCATCTTCGATGCGAAACGGCCGTCCGAACGCGCTTATGCCGGGCAATATGACCAGCTCGGTTCGCCCGATCATCGCGCGGTCGCGCGCCAGGCGGTGCGCGAATCGCTGGTGCTGCTGAAGAATGCGGGCTCGCTGCTGCCGCTGAAGGCCGGCGCCAATATTCTCGTCGCCGGCGATGGCGCCGATAACGTCGCCAAGCAGGCGGGCGGCTGGACATTGTCATGGCAGGGCACCGGCACCCTCCCCAGCGATTTCCCCAATGCCACCTCGATCTGGCGCGGCATCGAGAACGAGGTCAAGGCCGCCGGCGGCAAGGCCAGCCTGTCGGTCGACGGGCAGTTCGCGACGAAGCCGGACGCCGCGATCGTCGTCTTTGGCGAGAATCCCTATGCCGAATTCCAGGGCGACCGCAGCGACGTGGCGTTCGACGATCCCGCCACGGTCGACACTCTGGCGACGATGAAGCGGTTGAAGGCGGCGGGCGTGCCGGTGGTCGCGGTGTTCCTGTCGGGGCGCCCGCTCTGGGTGAACCCCTATCTCAACGCATCGGACGCGTTCGTCGCCGCCTGGCTGCCGGGATCGGAAGGAGAAGGCATCGCCGACCTGCTGTTCGGCAAGGCCGATTTCCGCGGGAAGCTGCCGTTCAGCTGGCCCAAGCGCCCCGATCAGGCGCCGCTCAATGTCGGCGATCCAGGCTACGACCCGCTCTTTGCCTATGGCTTCGGCCTCACCACGCGCGACAAGGGCGACCTCGCCGCGCTTCCGGAAGATCGCGGCACGCTGAAGGGCGACCGCAACGTCCTATTCGCGCGCGGCAAGCCGACCAATGGCCGCCGCTTCCTGTTCGGCACCGAAGCTGCGCTCGCGGCCGATCCGGATCCCGCCCTGATATCGGCGCGATCGGCCGACCGCGGGGCGCAGGAAGACTCGATCCGGATCGCCTGGACCGGCAAAGCGAGCGCGACGGCGGCCTTGATAGGCGAGCCGGTCGACTTGACGCGCGAGGCCAATGGCGACGTCGCGCTGGTGATCGACCTCAAGGTCGACGCGGCGCCGACCGCCCCGGTTCTGCTGGGCGGCAGGGACGTGACCGCGCGGCTAACGGCGCTGGCAGCTAGCAAGCAATGGGGTCAGATCGCCGTGCCCCTGCGCTGCCTTGTCGGCACGCCGCTCGACCGCGTCGCCCAGCCGCTTACGCTGACCACGGCAGGCCATCTCGACCTAACCGTCTCCGCCATCCGCTTCGCCTCGCCGCCGGAAGGGGTGGTCGATTGCCGCTGAGCGTCACCATTGCGGGTAACGTGAGACGGGCGGAATCGCCCTCATGACGTCCCGGCCTTGCTTCCGCGCCAATTGGTATTATCGCACGGCCTCATCGGCCGCTCGGCCGGCGGATATTTGCATGGCATGAAGACGGTCACCATCAAGGACGTCGCGGAACGCGCGGGCGTATCGCCCAAGACGGTGTCGCGCGTCATCAACGATGAAGTCCATGTCCGCCCCGAAGTGCGCGAACAGGTCATGCGGGTGGTCGCGGAACTCGATTACCGGCCCAATGCGTTCGCGCGCGGCCTGTCGAGCGCCAAGTCTTTCCTGATCGGGATGTTCTTCGACGATCCCGCATCGGTCTATGCCGCCGACCTGCAGCGCGGCGCGCTCATCCGCTGCCGCGCGCTCAGTCATCACTTGCTGATCGAACAGGTCGACCGCGTCCAGCCCGATTGGATGGCGCGGCTGGATGCCACCTTGCGGACGGTGAAGCTGGCCGGCGCGGTGCTCACCCCGCCGATCTGCGACTGGCCGGACCTGATCGACATGCTCGAGGCGAACGAGGTGCCGATCGTGCGGATCGCGCCGGGCGACGCGCTCGACCGCACGCCGCAAGTCCGGATGGACGACCGCGCCGCCGCGCGCGAAGTGACCGAGAAGCTGATCGCGCTCGGTCATCGCGATATCGGCTTCATCAAGGGCAATCCCACCCACAGCGCGACCGTGCGGCGGTGGGAAGGGTTTTGCGACGCCATTACCGCCGCCGGCATATCGATCCCGCCGAAACGCGTGTTACAAGGGGATTTCACGTTCCGCTCCGGCCTGATCGCGGCGGAGGCGATCCTGGGCGAGGGCGAGCCGCCGACCGCGATCTTCGCCAGCAATGACGAGATGGCGCTGGCCGCTTTGGTCGTCGCCATGCGCCACCAGATCGCGGTCCCCACTGCCTTGTCGATCGTCGGGTTCGACGATGCGCCGGTGTCGCGCATGGCCTGGCCGCAGCTCAGCACCGTGCGCCAACCCAATCCTGAAATGGCCGCGGCGGCGATCGACCTGCTGATCGGTCCGGGACAGCAGACCCGCGACGGGAGCGCCTGCGTCGAATTGCCCTATGAGTTCATCGAACGCGGGAGCCTCGCGGCGATTCCGCGTCATTAGGTTTCTGCTCGGCTGACAGGCGCGCGCTTTCCTGCAGCAGCACGGTCACCAGCCGCATGCGAACGCTTGAGCGTGACCAGACGATACCGATGCGCCGCCCGATCCGCCGCTCGGGCAGTTGCAGGCGGACGATGTCGATCCCCTCGGGCCAGGGCGGGGTCCAATCGGGGACGATCGACACGCCCAGTCCACGATCGACCATCATCGCGATCGCGTTCAGAGCGTTAAGCTCGAACCGCTCGCGCGGGACGATGCCGAGTTCGTTCAAATAGACTTCCGCCGACCGACCGCCCCATTGATTGCGGTCGTAGCGGATCAGCGGTTCCTCGCGCAGCAGGTCGAGCGGATCGCGATCGGCCAACGCGCGCGGCGCCAGCACGATCAACGGTTCCTCGCGCAACAACAGCCAGTCGCAGGTCTTGGGCAGCGGATAGGGTGCTTCGAGCACCAAAGCGGCATCGAGCTTACCCGCTTCGACATCGACGAAGAGTTGCGCCGAATTGCCCGACTGGATGTGGATGTTGACCTGGGGAAAGGTCTTGCTCACCGCGGCCAGGATGTCCGGCAGCAGCCCAGTCAGCGGCGTGGTGCAGGCGCCGAGCCACAACTCGCCGGTCACTTCGCCTTCCTGCGCGATCCCGCGCAGATCGGTCGCGTCGCGCAGCAGCTTGCGCGCCGGCGCCAGGACACGCGCGCCCTGTTCGGTCATCCGCATCGTCCGCCCGACGCGAAGCAGCAAGGGCGCGCCCATCTCTCGTTCGAGCGCGTGGAGCTGCTGGGCGACCGCCGACGCGCTGATGTTGAGCACGCGCGCCGCGGCGGCCATCGATCCCTGGTCGACGACCGTGACGAACGTCCTCAGGAAGCCGGTGTCGATAGTGCGGACTCCTCCGATTGCGCCGTGCCGCGGCGGGGCGTGAAGATCGTGAGGCCCTCGAGCGAATGGCTGGGCGGCGGGAACAGGAAGCTGGCGACATAGCCGATCGCGATCGACGAGGCGATTGCCAGCGCGAGATAGAGATAGGGATGGACTAGGCCGAAGATCCACACGACGAGCGTGATGATCGATGCGAGCACGATGCCGATCGCCACGCCCTGCCAATTGGCGCGGCGGGTGAACAGGCCGAGCGTATAGGCGCCCGCGCAGCTGCCGCCGAACAGGCCGAACAATTCGATGGTGAGATCGAGCAGCGAGTGGATGTCGAGCCGTGAGAGGATGATCGCGATGGCGATCCCGACCAGGCCGACGCCAACACTGGTGATCTCGGCGAAGCGGACGATCTGGCGCTGGCTTCGCCCGGGGATCAGCCGATCGTAGAAATCGACCGACAGCAAGGTCGCGACGCTGTTGATGATGCCCGACAACGTGCCCATCGCCGCCGCGATCAGGCCGGCGATGATCAGCCCGACCACACCATGCGGCAGCTCGGTGCCGATGAACGAGGGGAACACCGTGTCGATCGGCAGCAGCGGATTGAGCTGCCCCGGATGCACCCGGTAATAAGCGAACAGCACCGTGCCGATCATGTAGAACATGAAGGCGCTGGGCAGCAGCACCGCCGCGAACAGCCAGACCGAGCGCCCCGCGGCCTTTTCCGATGGGGTCGCCAGCACGCGCTGCATCAGCACCTGATCCTTGGGGAAGGTCAGCACGACGTCGAACAGGACAAGGATGGTGAACGCCCAGACCGTCGGCTGGGTGACGTCGAAGCTGAAGTTCAGCATCCTGGTCTTGTCGAACGCCGCCGCGGTATCGACGATCGTGCCAAAGCCGATCTGCCAGACGATGAAGCCGATCGCGAACAGCGCACCGCAGGTCAGCACCAGCACCTGGAACACATCGGTCCACACCACCGCGCGCATCCCGCCGAGCGCGGTATAGACGATGGTGAACAGACCGACCACGACGATGCACGCGACGATGTTGGTGTCGGTGATCGTGCCGATCGCCATCGCCGGCAGAAACAGCACGATCCCCATCCGCCCGCCGATCTGCATCATGATCCACAGCGCGCTCGACAGCATGCGGATCGCGGGGTGAAAGCGCTGTTCGAGATAATTGAACACCGACACCAGGTTCAGGCGGCGGAAGATCGGCACGACGAAGACGGCGACGAACATCAGTCCGAACACCGTCGTCATCTTCGACATGATATATTCCCAGTCGGTCTCGAAAGCCTTGGCCGGGACCGCGAGATAGCTGATCGAGCTGATCGAGCCGGCGAACATGCTGATCCCGGCGGCCCAGAACGGAATGGTGCGCGAGCCGAGGAAGAATTCGCTCGACGATCCCTGCTTGGCGCGCCGGTAAAAGGTCAGCCCGATACCGAGCATGCCGAACAGATAGACGGCGATGATCGCCATATCGATCGGCGAGATCGACTGGCGCGCGGATTTAAGCGTCAAAGCCGAGAAAGCGAGACCCTTGCCGTCACGCCAAGCCGACAGAATGCCGTCGCCCTGGCTGACGGCGGCGACTGCCGGATGCGGCAGCGCCGATCCCAGCGGTGACCAGGCGTCGGTGATCGCGCTGTAGCTGTAGAGACGCGCGCCGTTCGCGCCGCCGATGAGATAGAGCAGATAGGCTTGGCCGATCGCGCGCGCCGAGCCGGGCGCAACCGTACCGGGCGCCGGCGCACCCGCGCTCCAACCCTTGAGCCGTATCCAGCGCCATTGCTGGCCGCCCGCCAGCGTGACGAAGATCCCGCCATTCTGCGCCGCGAGCGCGGCCGGCACGCTGCCGCCCGGCCAGGCGTCGAGCTGCTTCCAGGCATCCGCCATGGTCCAGTCGAGGCGAAGAAGATGTGCCGCGCCGCGGGCGTCTGTTCCGGCCACCAGCACGGCGTCGGGTTCGAAAGCGGCAGTGGCGGACGTGAGCGGCACCGGTAGCGGCGGCAAGATGCGCTGCGTGAGGGCACCGCCTAAAAAATGGAGCCCGGCGACCAGCTGCGCGCTGCCGTCAACGCCGCGGCCAATGAGCAACGTACGGCGGCCGTCGCTTATGACCGTCAGCAGACGCCCAAAGTCTATATTCCGCGCATCTGCCTGCGACCAACCTCGTGGCCCCAGCACGAACGCGCGCTTGCCGCCCATATCGATCGCTACCGGACGGCCATCGATCGCTGCGAGCAAGACCGGCCCGGAACTCGGCAGCGTCGGAAGACTTGTCGCGACCGTCGACATCGGCGGCTCGGCAAAAGCCGGTCCCGCGCACCCGATCAACAGGCAGGCCGCGAGCAACAGCCCGAGCAGCGAACGCATCAGGCTTCGCCCGCGCGGCGAAGCGTGTCGCGCGCCGCGGCGACCGCGGGGGCATCGGCCATTGCGCCGTCGAACAGGAACGCGCCATGGCCGCGCGTGCCGGCCTCGGCCGCGGCTTCCAACAGACGCCGGGCGCGCGCCACGTCGCCGCCTCGGTCGAACACCTCATTGGCGATCGCCACCTGACGCGGATGGATACAGCTCTTGCCGGGATAGCCGAGGCTGCGCGCGAGTTCGGCCTCGGCGCGGAACCCATCGTCAGCGGCAAGGTCGGGCCACGCCCCGTCAAAGGCGAGCCGCCCGTGCTCGCCCGCCGCGAGCCGGATCGACCATAAAGCGGCATGGACGTGGCGAAGGTCGTGCCGATCCACGCCGAGCGACGCGAAAAGGTCGTTGAGCCCGACCTGCAGGCCGATCACGCGCGGATGCGCGCCGGCGATTCCGGCGCCCTGGGAAATTCCCCGCGGGGTCTCGATATTGACCAGCAAACCAGCGGCGATGCCGGCCGATTCCATTTGTACGGCGACCATCCGCACCGCAGCCGGCGAGCCCGCCTTGGGGAGGTTGACACAGTCGACGCGGAGGCCGGCCAGCGCGGCCAGATCGTCGGCGAAAAAGGGGCTTTCGAGCGCGTTGATCCGGACGATCATCCGCTTGGCCGATGAGAGGACAGCGTCCGAGCGCAGCCATTCGACCAGGCGCGCGCGTGCCGCCGCCTTGTCGCCGTCAGGCACGGAATCTTCGAGATCGAATGACAAAGCGTCGGCATCGCTCGCCAAGGCCTTGGCGAAGAATTCGGGTCGCGAGCACGGCACGAACAACTTGCTGCGCATCGCAGCTCCCTCCCATGTCGTCGCACCTTGCCTGATGCGGTCGACCGGTCTGTAGCGCGGGAAAAGCGCATAGTTGCTGCGTTCACAGCACAGGAAAACTGTTGTCTCACCGCCCCGAAGCGTAGCCATTCTTGGGTCGGGGAACCACAGAAAATCTTGGGTGTGAACGCAGCACTCTGCCGCTTTTGCGTGGCTGAGGCCCGCTCTAGGCTGCTGCAAAAATACGCCGGGGAGGATTTCCAATGAACAATCATGCGCGTCTGACGCTCGCCGCCGCTCTGTTGTCGAGCGTCGCTTTGCCGGCCTTTGCCCAGGCTGGTCCCGCCGCTTCAGAGCCGCAAACCGCTGACGCGGCCGCGCCTCTCGACGACGGCCAGACCAGCTCAAGCCAGCAGGATAGCGCGGAGGATCGCGGCGAGATCGTCGTCACCGGCAGCCGTTCGCCCAAGGCGGTCGACAAGATCGCCGGTGCGGTCACCGTCATCACTTCGGCCGAAGTGAAACGCTCGCTGACGATCACCGAGGACGCTACCGCGGTATTGGCCCGCACGGTGCCCGGTTATTCCGAGTCGAACCAAACGCTCAATACGCTGGGCGAGACGATGCGCGGCCGCACCGCGCTCTATTTGTTCGACGGCATCCCGCAGTCGACGCCGCTGCGCGACGGCAGCCGTAACGCGACCTTCACCGACATGGCGACGATCGAGCGGATCGAAGTGATCGGCGGCGCCTCGGCAGCCGAAGGCATCGGTGCCGCGGGCGGCATCATCAACTATATCTCCAAGCGCGCGACCGAGCCCGGCACGCATTTCGGCGTTTCCGGCCGCTTCGGCACCCAGTTCGACGACGACAGCTCGGTGTGGAAGGTCGGCGCGACGATCGCGCACAAATCCGACGGCATCGATATCTTCGCCGCCGCTTCCTATCTCAGCCGCGGCATCACCTATGATGCCAAAGGCCGCCGCATCGGCCTCAGCGCGTCGAGCTCGCTGGCCGATTCCAAGCAGATCGATTTCTTCCTCAAAGTCGGCAAGGATTTCGGCGCCAACGAGTCGCAGCGGCTCGAGGCCGAGGCGAGCTATTTCAAGCTCACCGCCAATGGCGATTATCATTATGTCGCCGGCGTCCGCCCCCCGCAGGGCAAAGACCAGACCACGGGCATCCCCGACACCGCCGAGCCGGGTCCACCGGTCGATCCGCTCACCGGCCAATTGCTGTTCAAGCCCGACTTCAACCGGTTCCAGCAATATGCGGTCAATTACACCAACAAGGATCTGGTCGGCGGTAGCCTGGTCGCGACCGCCTATTACGCCAAGCAGGAGATGCGCTTCCCCGGCGACAACGCCATCGACAAGCAGGATCCGAAGATCGATCCGACCGGCAAATTATACGACCAGTCCGAAATCCTGTCGAAGAAATACGGCCTGCGCACCTCGTATACGCACCCCGACTTCCTGCTGAAGGGGCTCGAATTGCGGTTCGGCGTCGACCTGGTTCACGACCAGACCCAGCAATATCTCGCGGTGACCAACCGCGTCTGGGTGCCGCCGATGAACTACACCAGCTTCGGCCCCTATGTTCAGCTCGAATATGAGATCGGTCCGATCACACTGAGCGGCGGCATGCGCCATGAGGACGGCCGGGTGAAGGTCGACGACTATACCACCACCGCCTACCGCAACAGCGTGTTCGTGAAGGGCGGCACGCTCAAGTACAAGAACGATCTGTTCAACGCCGGCGCGATCGGCCGGCTGGGTAGCGGCTTCTCGGTTTATGCCACTTATGGCGAGGGCTTCACTTTGCCCAATTTCGGCATTCCGCTGCGCAACGTGAACGTGCCGGGCAAGTCGGTTGAGGGACTGCTCGACCTCGAGGCAGTGATCTTCAAGAACAAGGAAGTGGGCTTCAACTGGCGCGGCAAGCAGGGCAGCTTCGGCGTGTCCTATTATCAGTCCAAGTCGGCCCTTGGATCCAGCCTGTCGGTCGATCCGGTGACCAAGGATTATGTCCTCAACCGCAAGCCGATCAAGATCTACGGCATCGACGTCACCGCCGAATTCCGCCCGACTTCGACCCTGCGGTTGAACGCCTTGTACAGCCACGTCATCGGCAAGACCACCAAGGCGAACGGCATCACGTCGCCCCTGGACGTCCAATTGGGCATCATCAACATCGCCCCCGACAAGCTCAACGGCCAGATTTCGTGGCAATTCAACCCGCAGGGGTCGGTCTCGTTCGGCGCCAGTCATCTGTTCGGTCGCGACCTCAACACGATCAACGAGCATACCAAGGGCTATACCTTGTTCGACGCCACGGCCAATTACAGGGTCGGGCAGGTCGGCACCTTCTCGCTCGGCGTCGAGAATCTCTTCAACAAATTCTATTTCCTGAGCTCGTCGCAGATCGATATCTATCAGAATTATTTCGCGGGCCGCGGACGGACGGTGTCGTTGACGTTCAGCCGCAATTTCTGAGGCGAGAAGGGCCGTGGGCGATCGCTCCAAACCGTCGGTGCTGATCGCCGGCTCCGCCAATGCCGATTTCGTCGTCCGAGCCGCCCGCATTCCCGCGGCCGGCGAGACAATGCTCGGCGGCGATTTGGCGATCTTTCCCGGCGGCAAGGGCGCCAACCAGGCGGTAGCCGCGGCCCGCGCCGGCGGCATTGCCACCCGGATGGTGGCGGCGCTCGGCGATGACGACCTCGCGCGCTTGATCGCGACGTCGTTGACCAGCGCCGGCGTCGAGCTCGATGTCCGGTGCTCGTCGCGATCGACCGGGGCTGCCCTGATCACCGTGTCCGATGAGGGCGAGAATGCGATCACCGTCGCGCCCGGTGCCAACGCCGATCTCGGCCCGGACGATTTGCCCGATCTCGATGGCGTGTCGTGGCTGGTGATGCAGCTCGAAACACCGCTCGACACGGTTTTGGCGTTCGCTCGAGCCGCGCGCGATCGCGGGATCAAGGTACTGCTCAACGCGGCGCCGGCGCGTGCCCTGCCCGCCGCCCTGCTCGCGGCGGTCGACCTGCTGGTCGTGAACGAGGATGAGCTTGGCACGCTGGTCGACACCGAGGGATCGATTGCCGAGCGGCTAGCGCGCACCGGCGTCGCCACCACGGTGGTGACGCTGGGCGGTCGAGGCGCCTGCGCACGCATCGGTGAGGACTATGTGCTCCAGCCGGCCTTCGCCGTCACGCCGGTCGATACTACCGCCGCCGGCGACACCTTTTGCGGCGTGCTCGCCGCGGGCCTTGCGGACGGTCTCGACGTGCCGGCGGCTTTGGCCCGCGCCGCGGCGGCCGGCGCGCTCGCCACCACCAAGGCTGGCGCGCAATCGAGCATCCCGGCACGCGCCGAACTGAATGCGTTCATCGCCACTGCGCACCAGCATGGTCAGGACGACCTCGCCGCTTATTGTGGCCTGGGCCCGGCAGCGAATTGAAGAAAGTCCCATGACCAACCCGATCCGCACGACCAGCGACGTCAAATTCTCGCACGCGCTCACCGGCCCCTATCTGCCGACGCCGGGCAAGGTGCCCGGCTGGCCGTTCCAGGAAATGGGCCGCTGGAAGATCGACGCCGACGGCGCCGCCGACGAGTGGGTGCAGGGGCTGATCGAATGGCGCCGCGAGCATCTGATCCGCATCGGCTTCGACGACGAGCTCTACCGTCGCCCCGAACTGAAATGGTCGCAGGCCAACTTCATCCATCATCTGCTGATGATCGAGGACCGCTATTTCTACGATCCCGACACCGGCCGCTATACCGTCGACCGCTATCTCGACGATCTCGAGGCGCGGCTCGGCACGGTCGACAGCGTGCTCCTCTGGTACATCTATCCCAATATCGGCATCGACGACCGCAGCCAGTTCGACCTGGTCGACGCGCTCCCCGGTGGGATCGAGGGACTGAAGCAAGCGGTCGCCGATTTTCACCGCCGCGGGATCAAGGTGTTCCTGCCGACCATGCCGTGGGATAACGGCACCCAACCGGGCGAGGCACCGGACTGGGAAAGGATGGCCGCGATCGTCGCCGCGACCGGTGCCGACGGCATCAACGGCGACACCTATAGCGGGGTGCCGCTCGCCTTCCACAAAGCGTGCGAAGCAGCCGGCGGTGCGGTGGTGCTGCAGCCCGAGACGACGGCGCAGGCGGGCGACCATATCCTCAGCTGGAACCTGCAGAGCTGGACCAAGCGCGTGCCGGACGAGAGCATCCCGACGGTGCTCAAGCTCAAATGGCTCGAGCCCAGGCACATCATCAATATCGAGAATCGTTGGAGCCGCACACGGACCAACGACCTGCAGCATGCCTTCTTCAACGGCGTCGGTTACGTCGCCTGGGAGAATGTGTTCGGCTTCGTCAACCGCTTCACGCCGCGCGACGCCGAGACCTTGCGCCGGGTGGCGATGGTCCAGCGTTTCTTCGCGCCGCTGATCGTCAGCCCCGACTGGCGACCGTATGAACGCACCTTGCAGGCCGGGATTTTCGCCAGCCGCTTCCCCGGCGCTGGGCGGACCTTGTGGACGCTGATCAACCGCGCCGAATATGCCATTGATGGCGATCAGCTTGCGGTATCGCACAAGGCGGGCACGCGCTATTTCGATGTCTGGAACGGCGCCGCGCTCGATCCGCGGATCGATGGCGAGTGCGCGATCCTGACGCTCGACATCGCCGGGCGCGGTTTCGGCGCGATCCTCGCTGTCGATGACGGTGCGGCCATCGAAGGGCTGAACGCCTTCCTGGCCGAGATGCACGCTCGCGCCGCCACGCCGCTTGCCTCGATCTCCGCCAGCTGGAGTTCGGCCAAGCAGGAGCTCGTACCGATCGCGCCGACCGATCGCCACGCCGACGCGCCCGACGGCATGGTCGCGATCCCCGCCGGCGAGTTCGACTTCGCGGTGCACGGGATCGAGATCGAGGGTTACGCCGCCGACGGCGTCGATGTGCAATATCCCTGGGAGGACAGCCCGCGCCGCCATCATCGCCGCCGCATGGCGATCGACGCCTTCTGGATCGACCGTTTTCCGGTGACGAACGCCCAGTTCAAGACCTTCCTCGACGCCAGCGGCTACGCGCCTGCCGACGACCGCAATTTCCTGCGCCATTGGCAGGACGGCGCACCGCCCGCCGGATGGGGCAACAAGCCGGTCACCTGGGTCGCGATCGAGGATGCGCGTGCCTATGCCGATTGGGCAGGCAAGCGCCTGCCGCGCGAATGGGAATGGCACTATGCCGCCCAGGGGACCGACGGCCGCTCCTATCCCTGGGGCAATGAATGGGACGAGGCAGCGGTACCAACACCGTCGCTCGACCGCATGATGCCGGCGCCGGCCGACGTCGACGCGCATCCCGCCGGCGCTAGCCCGTTCGGGGTGATGGATCTGGTCGGCAACGTCTGGCAGTGGACCGACGAATATCGCGACGATCGAGTCCGCGCCGGCGTCCTGCGCGGCGGCAGCGCCTATCAGCCGCAGACCTCGCACTGGTATTTTCCCCAGGCCTATCGGCTCGACGAGCACGGCAAGTTCCTGCTGATGGCGCCGGCCAAGGATCGCTCGGCCGGGATCGGATTCCGTTGTGTCGCCGATCGCTGAACCGGCGATGCGCCTCGCACCGCTCAGCGCGGTGACCTTAAGCGGGCTGTTGGGCGACGCGATCGAGGCCAATCGCACCGGCAGGCTCTCGCGCTTCATCACTGACGAGCACAGCCCGGCGATCGCCTTGTTCGCGCCCGAGATCGTGGCCGGTGACGAGGAAGGCGATTGGTATGGCGAGCATGCCGGCAAATGGCTGGTCGCCGCGACGCGCGCGGCGGTGCGCGCCGGCGACGATGCCTTGCTCGCGCGCGTGGTGCGCGTCGCCGATTATTTGATCGAGCAGCAGGATGCCGACGGCTATCTCGGCAATTACGCGCCATCGCGGCGCTTCATGGTAAAGCAACCGCCCAAGCCGGTGACCTGGGACGGCGCACCGGCGCTGCGCACCTGGGACATCTGGACGCATTCCTATCTGATCCTGGGCCTGCTCGAATTGTGGAAAGCGGTGGGCGAGAATCGCTACCTGAACGCTGCCCGAAAGATCGGCGATCTATGCTGGCGGACGCTGAGCGAGGACGGGATCGCGATCACCGATCTCGGCAACCATTTCGGGCTGTCGGCGACCGTTTTGCTCGACCCCGCGGTCGAACTCTATCTGGCGACGGGCGAGCAGCATTATCTCGACCTCGCCCGGTTGGTGGTCGACCAGGCCGAGCGCGAGCCGCGCAACCGGCTGTTGAGCATGGCACTGGCCGGCGCCGACCCGTCGGAGATCGCCACCGGCAAGGCCTATCAATTGCTGTGGAACCTGGTCGGTCTCGCCAAGCTTCATCGTGCGACCGGCGAGGAGCACTACCTCACCGCCGTCCGTAATATCTGGCAAGCCGTGCGCGCGCATCACCTGACGCTGGGCGGCGGACCCTGGGGCGGCGTCGCGCATCGGTCGCGCGAGGTGTTCAACCCCGCCGGCGTGTTCAGCCCGGAAGCCTATGTCGAGACCTGCTCGACCATGGCCTGGATCCAGCTCAACTGCGAATTGCTGGTGATCCTGGGCGACGCCGCCTTCGCGCAGGAGATCGAACGCAGCGCCTATAACGACCTGCTCGGCGCCCAGGCGCCCGACGGCGAGGATTGGTGCTATTACTCCTTTCCCAACGGCAGGCGCACCCACACGACCTATTGGCGCTGCTGCAAGTCGAGCGGAGCGATGGCGCTCGAGGAGCTGCCCGCGATCGCCTATGGCGTGACCGCCGACGGCGCGCTGGCGGTCAATCTGCTCGGCGCGTCCGTCGCCGACATCGCCTTGCCGAACGTGGGTAAGGTCCGGCTTCGCCAGGAAACGCCTTACCCGTTCGAGGGGCCGATCGGGATCGAGGTGACGCCTGCTTCGCTCGCGTATTTCGGGATTCACGTCCGTATTCCCGATTGGGCCGAGCACGCCGCGCTTCGTGTTGGTGACGAGAGCGTCGCCGCCACGCCGGGCAGCTATGCCCGGATCGAGCGGTATTGGGCGCCCGGCGACGTGATCATGCTCGACTTGGCCATGCCGCCCCAAGTGCATCGCGCGACCCAGCGCAACGTTCAGGAGTCGCTGGCGCCCGGCGGCGAACCAGTGGCGCAGGAAGTGATGCGCTATGACTTTATCGCGATCACGCGCGGCCCCCTCGCTTACGCGACTGGGCTGGTCGACGGTTTCAAGCGCGGGGAGACGGTGCGCTTCGTTGGCGCACCGCTCGCCGTCGCCGATGGCGAGACTGTCCGCCTGGAGCCCGAAGGCCGTGCGCCGATTGTGTTCGAGCCCTCGTACCGGGTGGGCGGCCGGCGCGACGGAACCTGGCGGTTGACCTGGCTCGGCCTGGCTGACGATGCGGAGGCCGACGCATGACGGCTGGCGCACTCCTTGCGCCGACCCGGCGCGCGATGATCGCGGGGAGCGCCGCGTTGCTCGCCACCGGCGCGGCCCGGGCGGCGAGCGATCCGATCGTGATCTGCCGCGCCGGACGTTTCCAGGGTCGACGGCAGAACGGCATCGCGACCTTCCGGGGCATCCGGTACGGCCAGGCCCGGCGCTTCGCGGCGCCCGTCGCGGTGCCGTTGGTGCGGGAGACGGTACGTGCGACCGAGCCCGGTCCGGCTTGTCCGCAGCGTGGCAAGCGTCAGCCGCAATCCGAGGATTGCCTGTTCCTCAACATATGGACGCCCGCCCCCGACGCCCACGCGCGGTTGCCGGTATTGGTGTGGATCCATGGCGGCGGCTATGCCTATGGCAGCGCCAACGATCCGATCACCGATGGCGGCGGACTCGCCGCGGCCGGCGATATCGTCGTGGTCACGGTGAACCACCGGCTCAACGCGCTCGGCTATCTCTATCTCGCGCGGCTCGAAGCGGCATTTCCCGACAGCGGTAACGCCGGTCAGCTCGACCTCGTTCTCGCGCTGCAATGGGTGCGCGACAATATCGCCGCGTTCGGGGGCGACCCGGCGCGTGTGACCCTGATCGGTCAGTCTGGCGGCGGCGCCAAGATTGCGACTCTGATGGCGATGCCGGCGGCGCGCGGCCTGTTCCGGCGCGCGATCACGATGAGCGGGCAGCAAGTGACGGTGTCGGGTCCGGTCCATGCAACGCGCCGCACCCGCGCCTATCTGGCGCGGTTGGGGGTTACGGAAGCGCGGCGCCTACTCGATCAGCCGGTCGAGAAGCTGATCGAGGCGCTCGATGCCGACGATCCGGTCGAGCACAGCCCGATCTATTTCGGCCCGGTCCTCGATGGCCGGTCGCTGACGCGCCATCCCTATTGGCCCGACGCGCACCCCAACGGTCTCGGTGTCGATCTAATGCTCGGCGGGACGCGCGACGAAACCCGCGATTTCTCCGATCCCGCCTCGCCCGAGATGCGCGGCCTGAGCTGGGACGCCCTGCCCGACCGCATTGCCGCCGAGCTCCCGGTCGATGTGCTGCCCGAAGCTTTGGTCCGCACGTATCGCGCGCACATGCCGGCTGCTTCGCCGGCGGACATCTTCTACGCCGCGACGACCGACGGCCGCAGCTGGCGGCCGCAGATCATCGAGGCCGAGGCGCGCGCCCGCGCTGGTCGCCCGGCGTTCGTCTACCAGGTCGATTTCCAGTCCCCGACCAACCCCGATCGGGGCGCGTTCCACGGCGTGGATATCGGGCTGATCTTCGGCACGTTCGACGCGCCTTATGCCTGGACCGGTAATGGCCCCGAAACACGCAACGTGTCGCGGCTGATGCAGCGGCGCTTCGTCGCCTTCGCCCGCACCGGCCGTCCCGATCTGCCCGGATCGCCCGCCTGGCCCGCTTATGACGCGCGCCGCCGGGCAACGATGATCTTCGATGTCGCCAGCCGGGTCGAGGACGACCCGCGCCGCTGGCAGCGCGAATTGTTCGCCCCCGCCCCTTATACCCAGCCGGGAACCTGATCTTGACGAACGCCTTCCCTTCTTCCCCGTCCGCGTTCGACAATCCCGCGCGCACCGGCCCGCGCGGGCCGCTGTCGGGCATCGGCGTGCTCGACCTCAGCGCCTATATCGCCGGGCCCTATGGCTGCTCGCTGCTCGCCGATCAGGGCGCCGACGTGATCAAGATCGAGCCTCCGGCCGGCGACAATCTGCGCAACTATCCCTCCACGCTCGAAGGCGAGAACCGTGCCTTTCTCGGCGTCAACCGCAGCAAGCGCGGCATCGTGCTCGACCTCAAGGACGAAGCCGACCGCGCACGGCTGCTGGCGCTGGTCGCGCAGGCGGACGTGCTGGTCCATAATTTCCGCCCCGGCGTCACCGACCGGCTCGGGATCGACCATGCCCAGCTCGAGGCGATCAACCCGCGGCTGATCTATTGCGCGGTCACCGGTTATGGCGAGGAAGGACCGTTGCGCGGCAAAGCGGGGTACGATCAGGTGCTCCAGGCGATGACCGGGATGTGCGTGCTGCAGGGCAAGCCGCCGGTGCCCGAGCTGACCTATGGCTCGCCGGTCGACTATTACGCCGCGGCGTTGGTCGCGGCCGGCGTTTCCTCGGCACTGTTCGAGCGCGAGCGAAGCGGCAAGGGACAATATGTCGGCGTCTCGCTGTTGCGCAGCGCGCTGACGATGCAGTCGGCCCGGATGATCCAGGCCGAGGGAGAAGCGCACGACATCTCGCGCGACATGCGCTCGGGCGGGATCACTGGCCTCCACCCGACCGGCGACGGCTATCTTTATCTGTCGGCCAACACGCCGCATTTCTGGAATGCCTTGTGCGAGCGAACCGGGCTCGAGGCGCTGGCCCGCGATCCGCGCTATGACAGCGTTCGCAAGCGCGCCGAACATGCCGCCGAACTCGTCCCGCTGCTGCACGCCGCGCTCACCAAGCGCACCGCGCTCGAATGGGAGGACGTGTTCGGCGAAGCGGTTCCCTGTTCCGCCGTGCACCATATCGAGGAGATGTTCGACCATCCCCAAGTGCGCGCCGAGGCGATGGTGACGAGTATCGCGCACCCCGCGCTCGGCCATTATCGCGGCGTCTCACGCGCGATCAAATTCGCGCGCACGCCGGGTCCCGAGCCGTTCGCGGCACCGATGCTCGGACAGCATGACGATGACGTTCCCGCGGTGCCATCAGGCGAGGAATCCGCGGCCGGAATGCCCTGACGGCCGGTTCGCCAACGCCACTTCATAGACAAGGAAGGGGCGTCCTGGCGAAGAGCCGAGTTCGCTTCGCACCGACTCGTTGTCGGAACCGCATCTCCGTCCGCTGGTTGTACTCCCCAATCAGAACAGGAGCGGAATGATGCTTGGAACCATCCTTATAATTGTCCTGGTACTCGCCTTGATAGGCGCACTCCCGACCTGGGGTCATAGCCGCAATTGGGGATATGCGCCCTCGGGGGGCTTGGGACTGGTCGTCGTGATCCTGATCATCCTCCTGCTGCTTGGTAGAATCTGAACTTCACCCATCGGCCAATGCTCGGAAACAAATCCGCAGAGTGGGAACCGCGCAATGGCCCTGCCGGTTATCGTGCAGCAATAAAGGAGTGGAACGATGGCAGACGAGGATAGAACGACCGTGATCGAGAGAGGCGGTAGCGGAGGAGCGATTGCTCTGCTTGCCGTCGTATTGGCGGTAATCGCCGTAGTCTTGTTCCTGATGTTTGGTCAGAACATGCTCGGCAATACGAAAAAGGTCGACGCCGACATCAAGATCGACACACCAGCGAAACCGTAACCTATTCTGGGGACCGGCTTTTCCAACGCCGGTTCCCAATCTCTGTCGTTATTTCTCGGCTTCAGGGCAAGCGACGCCAAGCAGCCGAAGCGTATCTTGCAGCGTCCCGACTTTGTAGGGCTTGGCAATTACCGCCACGCTGCGGTCATCGCTGAATTGTCGCTTGAGCTGGGCAGCACGCGTGCTTGAGGCGATGACGATGGGCAAGTCCGAATAGAGCGCCCGCAACTCGCGCACCAAGCTGTCGCCGGTATAATCGGGAAGGTCGTCGTCGACTACGATCGCGTCGTAGCGCCCTTGCGCGGCGCGTACTTTACCGAGAGCTTCGCTGCCCGTCCCAGCCTCCTCGATACGCAATCCTCCTGCCACCATCGCCTCGACAAGAAGCGATCTTACCGTGGATTGAGCTTCCAGGATGAGCACGTTGCCGGTGCCGGTATCGATCATGTCGCGGACCTTCTGGGCGAGCGCTTCGAAGGTGAAAGGTTTGGTGATCATCTCGACCCCGGGATCGAGCCGGCCGCCATGGACGATGGCGTTGCGCGTATAGCCCGACGTGTAGAGCACCCTCAGGGTCGCCTGAAGCTTGCGGGCCTGGTCGGCCAGTTCGCGACCGCTCATGCCGGGCATCACCACGTCGGTGAACAGCAAAGCGACCGGATTCGCCTGTCGTTCGAGCAAGCGAAGCGCGGACGGACCGTCATGCGCCTCGATCACGCGATAGCCCAGCTCGCGCAGGCAATCGACCGTATAGGCGCGGACATCATCGTCATCCTCGACGACAAGCACCGTCTCCTGCCGCGGGCTTTGCTCGATCCCCGGCGTCGATCGCGCCGGCTCCTCGTCTTCGGCGCCACCGCTTAGGAGACGCGGCAGATAGATTTTGACCGTCGTGCCCTCGCCTTCCTCTGAGTAGATCTTGATGTGGCCGCCCGACTGCTTGACGAAGCCATAGATCATCGAAAGCCCGAGCCCGGTGCCCCTGCCGACCTCCTTGGTGGTGAAGAACGGCTCGAACGCCCGCTCGATCACGTGGCGCGGCATGCCGCTCCCGGTGTCGGTGACCGCGATCATGACATATTGGCCCGGCGGCACTTCCGCCTGCATCGCGGCATAACCCTCGTCCAGCCGAGCATTCCCCGTCTCGATCGTCAGTTCGCCGCCCTCGGGCATCGCGTCGCGGGCGTTGAGCGCGAGATTGAGGATCGCGCTCTCCAGCTGGTTGGGATCGGCTTCCGCCCGCCACAGGCCCGGAGAGGTCACGATCTCCAACCGGATCAGCTCGCCAAGCGACCGCTGCAGCAAATCGGACATGCCCGACACCAATTTATCGGAGTCGACCGGCTTGGGGGAGAGCGGTTGGCGGCGTGAAAAAGCAAGCAGCCGCTGGGTGAGCGCCGCCGCCCGCTCAGCGCCCTTCATCGCATTGTCGAGCGAACGTCTCGCGCGCACATCGCCAACGTCCGCGGCATCGAGCGCGCGCTGGGCAATGCCGATATTGCCAGTGACGACGGTCAGCAGATTGTTGAAATCATGCGCGATTCCGCCGGTGAGCTGGCCCACCGCTTCCATCTTCTGCGCCTGGCGCAAGGCTTCCTCGACCTCGCTGCGTCGAGCGACTTCCGCCGCGACCTGCTCCTCGAGCTCCTCGTTCAGCTCGCGCAGCCGAGTCTCGTTTTGCCGCCGTACAGTGATATCGAGGACGGTGCCGATGAACCGGACCGCTTTCCCCTCGTCGAACATTGCGCGGCCGCTCGCCGCCAACCAGCGCTCGATACCGTCCTCGATGCCGACGGTGCGATATTCGATCTCGAAATTGCCCGAGCCTTCGGGGTCGAGCGCCTCCTGCACCGCGGCGTCCGCGCTCTCACGATCCTCTGGGTGGACGCCCGCAAGGAAGCTGCCTTCATAACTGACCTCGGCGTCGGGCGGCAGGCCGAAAAGCTCCTTGCACTTGGCGTCCCAGCGCAGCTCGCGACTCACCGGATCGAAATCCCAGGTCCCTATGTCGGCCGCATCGTTGGCGAGACGCAGCCGGTGCTCGCTCGCGGCGAGTTCGGCTTCGGCGGCGCGGCGTTGTCTCAGCTCGAGCTGGAGCGCCTGGAACAAGCGCGCATTGTCGATCGCCACCGCGGCCTCTGCCGCAAGACCCTCGAGGCCACGCTCCGACTCCGGTGTGAAAATGCCGACCTCGGCATGACCGAAAAACAACCCGCCAATCACGTCGCCGTTGCGCGCGATCACCGGCACGGCGAGGTAGCTGCGGACCGGCAGATGCCCCTCCGGCATACCCTTGCGGGGAGCGTTGTGCCCGTAACGCGGATCCTTGGTGATGTCGTCCGAGCGAACGATGCCTTCGCCATTGAAAGTCGGCGCGAATACCGCGGTGTTGCGCGGCATGGGAAATTTCGAGAATGCCTCCTCGGGCGCGCCCGACAGCGTGTAGAGCATATAGCTCTCACCTGTGTCGTTCAGCACATTGTAGAAAAAGGCGCCGAATGCCGCCTTGGTCAGCTCGACACCGGCATCGGTCACGATCTGGACCAGCTTGTGCAAATCGGTCTCGGCGGCCAGCGCGGATCCGGCGCGGTTGAGAATCTCGAGCGCGCGCCGTTCCTCGAGCAAAGCCTCCTCGGCCTCGCGTTGCCGCGACCGGTCGCGCAAGATTTTGGTAAAACCGATGACGACGCCGTCGGCATTGCGGATCGGGGACATTTCCCCGGCCGCCCAGATGCGGCTGCCATCCATGCGTACGCGCCAGCCCTCTGCGCCACCGCCACGCCCCGAGTTCAGCGCGTCGCGGCGTTCGCTTTCCAGCGCCGCGACGCCGAGGCTTTCGGGAAACAACCCCTCGAGCGTGCCGCCGAGCATGTCTTCCTCTCGCCAGCCGAGCAGCCGATGCGCGCCTTCATTCCAGCTGGTGACCCGGCCTGCGACGTCGGTGGTGATGATGGCGGTATCGACCGCGCTGTCCACAATCTGCCGCCATTCGTCGGCGGTAATCGATTGGCGTTGTTCGCGACCCGCTGCGGTCATGCCTTCCCCTTTTTGCAAGACATTCCTGAACGACCAGTCGATTACATTGGTTGCAGCAGCACCGAGGGTCGGATTGGACAGATGATTTCATGCGACGGCCGGATCGCCCGAACGATACGCTCGTTTTGCTGCCGGGCAAGCCATCGCCGGCAAGGAATGCCCCATGGCCAAGAGGGCCAGCGGCGTCTTCGCCTGACGCCCGCACTCTGCTGGTGGCGTCCACTCGACGCCAAACGCACGCGCCGAGAATGAACCGCCCGACTCCTCGGGCGTTTTCTCTCCAACTCATGGAGAGGATCATGTCCAAACGCGAATTGATCGATACCGGTAGCGACAAAAGATATGTCCGACGCGACGAAAAAGGCCAGTTTAAGGAATCCGACGATGTCGGCCGGTCGCTCAGCCAGGATGTCCGTCACCATGCCAAGACGAAGGTGAAGGCCGGCCAGGGCGATCGCGGAGACCGGTGACGCCCAGGCATTGCCCTCGCCGCCCGATCGGTGACGGATGACGTCGAGCGCTTCGCTGATTCCGCTGGTGGCGCCGATGGAGGCCCGTCTCGCCGAGGATATCCCGGTTGGCGATGCTTGGCAGTATGAACCCAAATGGGACGGGTTCCGGTGCCTTGCTTATGTCGGGCAGCGCAATGTGCGGCTGTTCTCCAAATCCGGAAAACGGCTCGACCGATATTTTCCCGAAATTGCCGACATCCTCGCGCGTTCGGCGACCTCGACCTGCGTGCTGGACGGCGAGTTGACCGTCCGGATCGAGGAACGACTGTCCTTTGGCGCTCTCCAGGCGCGTTTGCATCCCGCGGCGAGCCGGATCGAGCGCCTGTCGAATCAGACGCCGGCGCACTATGCGGTGTTCGACTGTCTCCAGGACGGCGCCCGCAATCTCATCGACGCGCCGCTCAGACAGCGCCGCGCCGGATTGGCCGACCTGATGTCGAAGTTCGATCATCCCTCGGTGTTCTTGTCGGAAGCGACTCTCGACGAGGAACGCGCGCGGTGCTGGTTCGACGCAAGCGGCGGCGACACCGACGGCGTGATCGCGAAGGACCTCGACGCACCCTATCAACCGGGCGAGCGCGCGATGATCAAGGTCAAGCGCCAGCGTACTGCCGACTGCGTGGTCGGCGGATTCCGCTACGCCGCCAACGAGCGGATCGTGGGATCGTTGTTGCTTGGCCTGTACGACGATGCCGGCAAGCTCAACCATGTGGGGTACACCTCCGCGCTGAGCGTCGCCGAGCGCCGCGCGCTCACCCCGCGGCTCGAAAAGCTGGTCGCCAAGCCCGGCTTCACCGGTCGCGCACCGGGCGGCCCCAGCCGCTGGTCGACAGACCGATCCGGCGATTGGCAGCCGTTGAAGCCCGATCTCGTCGTCGAGGTCCAGTTCGATCACGTGACCGACGAGCGTTTCCGGCACGGCACGCGCTTCCTGCGCTGGCGCCCGGACAAGGCGCCGCGGCAATGCCGGATGGAACAGCTCGCGATGTGACGTGGCCGCTCCAACCGGCTCAGGGCTTGAGGTTCCTCGCCATCGCCAGATGTCCGCTGACGATCGGTATCACCTCGTTCGCGAAAGCATTGAGCGGCGGCTGATCGCCCTTGACCGAATAGTCCTTGAGCGCCGCTAGCGTGCGCTGATGGGCGTCGCGCTGGATAAGGACATATTGCTGATCGAAATCTGCACCCTTCTTCGCGTGCAGTTGCTCGACCGATTTCAGCTGGTCGGGTGCCAGCGTCGAGTCGGGAATGATCATGGGCGCGACCGATCCGGCCACCTTTTTCAGCTTCTCGGTCGAGTGGGTGTGCGCGTCGATCATCTTCTGCGCGAAATCCTTGACTGCCGGCGACTGCGCATTGGTCAGCGCGAGCTTCGACATCTCGATCTCGAATTCGTCGCTCGCCGCCATCTTGTTCACAAAGTCCTGCGCCGAGGGCGCGATCGGTGCCGCGCTATTGTGCAGATCGCCTGCGACATTGCCGCTCTTGACCGAGGGTGCGGTCGGCGAATTGCCGAGATCTGCGCTATTGGTGCGCTGAACGGCGTTCGGGTCGCCACAGGATCCAAGCACAAAAACCGACGCCGCAAGTAATGAGCAGGTTTTGGGGTTCACGGACTGTGCTCCTGTGACCAAAGATCATCGGTCAACCCGGCCGCGGCGCCGCGGGTTCCTCGAAAACCGGCGCGAATAAACACAAGTTAGTCAGATTGCTCGGTGCGTCCTGCCACTCTCGATCGTTGATGCACTGATCGGCAACCACGGAGAGAGCCATGACCGATAGCAAGACCGACACCGAAACCGGCGCGATCAAACCCACCACCGAAACCCGCGCGCCCAACCTGTCGACCGAACATCAGAAGGAAGGCGAGGCGCGCCGTCCGTCTGACCAGCTCGATCGCGATCAGGCCCCGGGCGAAGACGATGGCGGGCGCAAGACGTCCTTCACGGACAATGACTGACATCGCGCTAACGGCTTCGCTCGCTCATTGCTGCGCGGGATAGTCCTCCGGCTTCACTTGCCCGACATTCGGACGGTCCTCCACCGGTTCGGGCTTGTTGGCACGGGAGGGATCGTCGTCGGGTTGCTCGGCGAGGTCGGCGGTCGTCGTCTCGCCGGGATTCTGTTTGCGGATGTCGTCGCTGGGATCGGCGCCTTCATCGGCATTGGCACGGTCGACCATGGTCTTTCTCCTCGGTTGCCGTTCCACAACCTGAAGCCAGGGATCGGCGTTCCATCAAGCGCTTCAATCTTGATCCATTTTATCGAGAAATCCGGGACACCCACGGAAACGAAGTTCGCCCCGACGGTTGTCCGCCCCAAGCAGCAGGAGACCCGGAAATGGCCGACAAGAATGATGGCCCACACCTTTACGGGACCTCGGATCCCGACAATCCCCCTCCAGTAGCCGAGGGCGGCATGAGGGGCGAGCGCTCCGGCGATCAGGAAGACGATGCGCCGGAATTGGCGCGGACGCTGCGCGTCGATGGCCGCGAGGTCGTCGTCGAGGAAACCTCCGGCGCGGTGTTCGCGGATCAGAATAAGGGCGCGGCCGAGCAAAACGAGCCCGAGGGCGAGGCGAACTAAACATGATGCTCGATCGCACAGCAACGGGCGCAAGCCCTTACACGCTGGCGCTCCGCCAATTGCTCGCGGAGAAGCCCGAGCCGGTCGCCGCCTTCACCGCCGGCGATCTCGAGGTCGAGCTGATCTGCGGGCCGGATTCCTTATGGGCTGTCGTGCGGCGCGAAGGCCGCGGCGGCCTGGCGATCCGTTGCGCCTGTCTTGCCGGGCCGTTCGACTGCCGCGCCGCGCGCCATCAGGCTGGCGAGCTCGTCAGGCTGAGGATCAAGAGCGCGATGGGCGAGCATGTCGTCGCGCTCACTTTGGGTGAAACCCAGCCCGAATTGTTGCGGGTGTCGGTATGGCTGACCCCGGCGCGGCCCTTGCTCATTCCGTTCCTGCCGCGCGATCTCTATCCGCTCGACCGGAATGACGACCCGACCACTGCCCAAGGCCATGTCGAGGCGGCGCAACGCGGGTTGAACAGCGGCGCGCTGTTCTTCCGCATCGCCGAGCCCGATTTCGGGACGGTGCTCTATTTCCAGAACCTCACCGCGCTCAACGATTATTATCTCGCCACCGATACCAAGCCCGATGGCGCGGTTGGCGGCGAATGGCCCGAACTCGGCTATCTGCCGCCCACCCCGCCGCAAAGCGCGATGCCGCCGGTCGAGACGCTGGAAGCCGGCAAGGAGATCATGCTATCCGACGCGCTGATCGCCATCCGCGACCTGGACGACGGCAGCGAAGAACAAGGCGCGCTGCAATTCCTCCGCATGCTGGGCGTGGTCTACAAGGCGCTCGATCGCCCGGAGACCGACTTTCGCGACTGGGTCGAGCGGTCCGAACGCACGCTGGAGGATCTCGCAACGGCGGCCGAGGCGACCGTGCGGCATTATGGCAACCTCTATGCGCATCCTTATACCGCAAGCGAATATCCGGATTGCATGGTGCAATTGTCGCTGCTCTCGGCGATCCACGACTGGGGGCGCTGGCACGGCACGCCGCATCCGCTGGAAAAAGAATTCCGACGCGGCCTCAACAAGTTCCATGACCGGGAGCTGGGAACGCTGCGCCGCTATCTGCCCAATGTCGGCAGCGACAAGGACAAGGACGCCGTCGACAGCTGGTATCTCTATCACCCGCTGCTCAACCTCGCGAAGCTGGCATCGGACGGCGACCGCCCCGCGCGCACGCTGTTCATGAAGGTGATCGATTACGGCATCCGCGTCGCGCATCACTTCGACTATAAATGGCCGATCCAGTTCAACGTCCGCGACTTTTCGGTGCTGACCGCCACCGCCAATGACGATCGTGGTCAGACCGATGTCGGCGGTCTGTACGCCTATGTCATGCTGCAGGCGCATGCCCTGACCGACGACTCCCGCTTCCTGCACGAAGCGCGCGCCGCGATCGACACGGCCAAGGGCATGCGGTTCAATCTCAATTATCAGGCAAACCTCACCGCCTGGGGTGCCGCCGCGTGCATGCGGCTGTGGCGCATCACCACCGACGACAGCTATCGCGACCAGAGCTACGTCTATCTCGCGAGCTTCTTCCATAATTGCGAGATCTGGGAATCGCGGATTGCCGCGGCGCGCCATTACAAGAACTTTCTCGGCGCAACCTGCCTGCAGGACGCGCCCTATATGGCGGTCTACGAATGTTTCGACAGCTTCGCCGCGTTCGAACGCTATCTCGAGGACAGCGGTCCCGATCTCGACCCCGGCGTCCGGATGCTGGTGTCCGAATATTGCAAATATGCGCTCGATCGCGCCTGGTATTATTACCCCGACGCACTGCCGCAAGATGTGCTGGCGGAGCAGCAGCGCAACGGCCACATCGCCCGCAACCTCTCGTTCCCGCTTGAGGATCTCTACGCCGACGGTCAGAAGGCCGGCCAAGTCGGTCAGGAAATCTACGGCGCCGGCGCGGCGATGATATTCGCCACGCGCAGCTTCCACGATTTCGAAGACGTGCCGTTCAGGCTCTATTGCAACCAGTTCCTGCGCTCGGTCGAGCGAACGGGGCCGAACGCGTTGAGCGTCCAATTCGACGGCGGGGAAGGCTGCATGGCCGACCTTTGCCTGCTGCCTCGAAACGGAGCGCCGCTGCCGCGAGCAAAAGTCACGCTCGCCGACGGTGCCGTTGTCCGGCAATCGTCGCGCGATGGCCGCCTTTCCTATCGGGTGCCAGCCAGTTCGCGCATCGCCATTGCGTGGGACAGCGACTGAATGCGTCGGGGCCGGCGGACCCAACAAATCGCAGCTGTACCCCGCACGGCCTAATACTGACCCAGGTTATGCAATGAATTGATTTCGCATCTTAAACGATCGGAACAATCGCTTTTTAGGAGCGCTTCGCCCTCACAACCAGGAGAGCGAAATGTCCGATGCAATGACGGACGACGTGCAGCTGACGACATCCAAGGATCAGTCGCGCGCCGTCGATGAGGCGACCGAAGCGCTGATCGACCCGCAGAACAAATATCACAGCGAAGGCTTCGCCGAACAGAAACAGGAATGGCCGGGACTCCAGCGTGACATGGATCCGGTGCCGGATTGCGGCGAGCGAAGCTATCGCGGCACGGGGCGGCTCAGGGGACGCCACGCCCTGGTGACCGGCGGCGATTCCGGGATCGGCCGCGCCGCCGCGATCGCCTTTGCGCGTGAGGGCGCGCAGGTCGCGATCAACTATCACCCCAGGGAACAGCCTGATGCCGAGGATTTGAAGGCGGTGCTTGCCGAAGACGGCACCGAGCTCGTCCTGCTGCCCGGTGATCTGACCGACGAGCAGTTTTGCCTCAGCCTGGTCGACGATGCCCGCGAGCAACTGGGCGGGCTCGACTTGCTGGTGATCAATGCCGGTTATCAGCAGGCGCGCAAATCGATCGCCGAGATCAGCCACGAACAGTTCGATCGCACGATGAAGACCAACATCTATGCGATGTTCTGGATGTCGAAACGCGCGGTCGAGTTCATGCCGCCGGGGTCGGCGATCATCAACACGGCCAGCGTCAACAGCTTCAACCCGGTCGAGGATCTGCTCGATTACGCCACCACCAAGGGCGCGATCGAAATCTTCACCAAGGGGCTCGCCAAGCAGCTCGCCTCGAAGGGCATCCGCGTCAACGCGGTGGCGCCCGGGCCGGTGTGGACGCCGCTGCAGATTTCGGGCGGACAGCTGGAGGGCAAGGTCGAGAAATTCGGCCAGGACACGCCGCTCGGCCGCGCCGGGCAGCCGGCCGAACTGGCCGGCCTTTACGTAACGCTTGCCGAGCAGACCAACAGCTTCACCAGCGGCAGCGTGTTCGGCGCCAATGGCGGCACCGGCGTGAGTTGAGGGGCAAACGAAAGGAGAAGGACCATGCCTCGCGGAGACAAATCGTCATACACCGACAAACAGAAACGCAAGGCCGAGCATATCGAGGAAGGCTATGAGGATCGTGGCGTCGGCAAGGAAGAGGCTGAACGCCGCGCCTGGGCGACGGTCAACAAGGAATCGGGCGGTGGCAAGAAGTCCGGATCCGGCCGCGGCAAGAAGGAAAACCACGAAAGCTCGCGCAAAGGCGGCCGCAAAGGCGGATCGAGCCAGACCCAGGCCCAACGCTCGGCCGCGGCCAGGAAGGGCTGGGAAACCCGCCGACGCCAAGGCAACGGCTGACTCTGCTGGTCGCCGATGCCGCCAACCCGGTCCGCCGCGTATACGGCGTAAAAAATCGGCTGGCGGAACGCTAGTTCCG
>NZ_BCYU01000005.1 GCF_001598355.1 Sphingomonas asaccharolytica NBRC 15499 | reverse complement strand
TTTCTTCTTTTTTGGCGCTACCGCTTGGAAGAAGAAAGAAGACCCTCACCCAACCCTCTCCCGCACGCGGGAGAGGGTTAAATTGCGGCGATTTCCCGAGACTACCGCGTCGTCTTGAGCGTTGGAACGTCTCCCTGCACCTCGGTCCCGGTCGGGTTGCGGATCGAGGGACGCAGGCGGGCAATGCTGCACAAGCCGGCGACGACCGCCAATCCAACCGACACCAGCGGCGGGACGCGCCCCGCGCCGATGCCGAGTGCGAGCAACAGCGCGACGACGGTCGCGCCGGTCGTCTGACCCGTCAGGCGCACCGTCGAGATCAGACCGCCCGCCGCCGCCGCGCGGTCGCGCGGGGCGCTGCCGATGATCAGGCGGGCATTGGGCGGCAGGAAGGTGCCGAAGCCCGATCCGCACAGCGCCATCCGCCAGGCAATGTCGAAATAGGTCGGGTGATCGGGCAGGAACGCAATCAGCAATAAGGCGACGATGCTGACGCACATGCCGATCCCGCCGAGCAGACCCGCCGGAATGCGGTCGGACAGCCAGCCCGCCATCGGCGCGACGATCATGTTGGTCAGCGGCCAGGGCGCGATCGCCGCGCCGACCATCGCCGCGCTGAACCCGAATTCCTGGGTCAGTCGGAACGGAGTCGACAGCAGCAACGTCATCGACGCGATAAACGCGGTATAGGCGCCGATCACCGACAGCGCGATGACCGGGCGTTCGAGCAGATCGAGCGGCAGGATCGGATTGGCGTCGCCGCGTTCGCGACGAACGAAATAATAGCCGATCAGCGCGCCGGTCGCGACGATCGCCGCCGAGACCACCGGGCTATTGCCATGGACCGCGCTTTCCGCGCCGCCGATCACCAGCCCGAACATCGCCGCGCACATGACGGCGCCGAGCAGGTCGAAATGCGCATGGCGCGGTTTGGGATCGGGCAGGGCGCGACCGAGCACGAGGCTGAGCAAGGCGAAGGGAATGGCGCAGGCGAACACCCAGGGCCAGGGCGCGATCGCCAGCACCAGCCCGCCGATGGTCGGCGCGGCGGCGGCTGAGCTCGACACGATGACCGAGTTGATGCCCAAGCCGCGACCCAATTGCTTCGAGGGATAAGTCGAGCGGATCAGCGCGGACGATACGCTGAGCGCGCCCGCCGCGCCGATCGCCTGCGCCGCGCGGACGACGAGCAGGAACGGCAAGCTCTTAGCGAAGAAGCAGAGCAGCGTCGCGACCGTGAAGATCAGCTGCCCGACCTGGTACATCCGCTTCAGCCCGATCCGCTCGCCGAGCCCGGCAAAGGGCAGGAGCAGCATGACCAGCATCAACTGATAGACGGTGACGATCGCGACGACCGAGCTCGAATCGACCTTCAAATCGCGCGCGATCGACGGCAGCGCGACATTGGCGATGCCGCCGTCGATGATGATCAGCGCGGTCCCGCAGCACAGCGCGCCGATCGCCAGATAACGCTGCGGCAGCGCCAGGCCATCGCTGCGCGTCGGTGCGATCTCCGGTTCGAGGTGATGGTCGGCGCTCATGCCGGGCTCCATCCTGGTGGCGCCAGTTCAAATCCGGCGAAATCGAACCCCGGCGTCACCACGCAACTGACCAAGGCCCAGCCATCGCGAGGTTCGGCCGCTTGCCAGGCGCCGGCCGGGACCAGCACCTGCGGGTTTTCCGGACCAAGGCGATGGTCGCACGTCCCGCCGTCGTCATGGATCAGCAACGTGAGCGGGTGGCCATCGTTCCAGATCCACAATTCGGCGGCGTCCACGCGGTGCCAATGCGAGCGTTCGCCGGCATCGAGCAGGAACAGGATCGCGGTAGCGAGATCGCGTTCACCGCGCGGATCGGGGGTGCGCATCGTCTCCCGGAACCACCCGCCCTCGGGGTGGGGGGCGAGGTCGAGGCTGGCGACGAGGGGATGCGGCATGCGTAAGCCCATGCTCCCGGGAATCGGGTCAGGACAACCCCAAAATGGCGTTAGTCCGGAGCAAAAACACCGCCCTCTCCCGCTTGCGGGAGAGGGGATATCTAATGACCTGATTTCGCCGGTAACCTTGGCGCGGGGCGGCCGGTGTGCTTTGAAGCGGAGCATGCCGATGCTCCCCCCCCGCCGTCTGCCAGCCATGCTTGCCGCATGGGGGCTGGTCTTCTCGCCGATCGCCCAGGCCGCGCCGTCAGGCGCCGTTGCGGCGGTCGATCCGTTCATCGGAACGGGCGGAGAGGGGCATACTTTCCCCGGCGCGGTATCGCCGTTCGGGATGATGCAGGTCTCACCCGACACCGACGCGACCTGCGTGATCCGCACTTGTTACGGCCATGCCGCCGGCTATCGCTACGACGATCCGACGATCCAGGGATTCAGCCAGACCCATTTCTCCGGCTCCGGCCATTCCGATCTCGGCGATTTCCTGGTCATGCCGGTGTCGGGCGATGCGGTGCCACTCGAGCCAGGCGATCCTGCCAAACCGGGTAGCGGCTACCGCTCGCGCTTCACCCATCGAGGCGAGATTGCCTCGCCGGGTTATTATGCCGTCAACCTGACCGATGCCGGCGTTCGTGCCGAACTCACCGCGGGTACGCGGATTGGCGTCCATCGCTACACGTTCGAGGGCAGCAAGCCCGCGCATCTCGTGTTCGACCTGCGCTCCAGCCTCTACAATTACCCGGGCAAGGTATCCTGGTCGTCAGTCCGCCTGCGCGCCGACGGCACATTGACCGGGGGACGCGAGACGCGCGGCTGGGCGCCGGGGCGCAAATTGTTCTTCGCGATGCGCTTCTCGCGCCCGCTCACCGGCCATGAGTTCGTCAACCGCGAGACCGATGTCCCCTACAAGGGCTTCAAGGGTCCGGGCCGCACCGGCAGCGACATCGCCGAGATCAAGGGCAGGGCGCTGGTCGCGCGGCTCGATTTCGGCCGGCTCGATGCCCCGCTCGAAGTCAGGGTCGGCATCTCCAGCGTCGACGAGGACGGCGCGATCCGCAATCTCGACAGCGAGCCCGGCGGGTTCGACGCGATCCGCGCAAAGACAGAGACGGCTTGGGCAAAGGCGCTGGGCGCGGTCGACATCCAGGCCGAGCCGGGCATCAAGAAGTCGGTTTACACCGCGCTCTATCACTCGATGATGGCGCCGAGCATCGCGGGCGACGCCGACGGCCGCTTCCGTGGACCGGATGACCAGGTGCACAAGGCCGATGGTTTCACCTTCCGCTCGACCTTTTCGCTCTGGGATACGTTCCGCGCCGAGCACCCGCTGCTGACCATCATCCAGCCGCAACAGACCTCGACCGATGTCGTCCGCTCGCTGCTCGCGAGCCGCGACCAGAGCCCGTACGGCATCTTGCCCGTCTGGCAATTCCAGGGGCAGGAGACGTGGTGCATGATCGGCTATCACGCCGTGCCGGTCATCGCCGACGCCTATCTCAAGGGAATCAAGGGCTTCGACGCCAACAAGGCGCTCGATGCGATGGTCGCGAGTGCCACCTATGCGCCTTACGGTGGGCTCGGCGATTATATGAAGCTCGGTTACGTCCCGATCGACCGCGAGCCCGAGGCGGCGTCGAAGACGGTCGAATATGCTTTCGACGATTGGACGATCGCGCGAATGGCGCGAAAGCTCGGCCGCAACGACGTCGCGGAGACGTTCGAGAAGCGCGCCGCCTTCTGGCGCAACAGCTTCGACACCCAGACCGGCTGGCTGCGCGCGCGCAAGAGCGACGGCAGCTATCGCACCCCGTTCGATCCGACCGCGATCAACTATGGATCGGACTATACCGAAGGCAATGCCTGGCAATATTCCTGGTTCATGCCGCACGACCAAGGCGGGCTGATCAAGCTGCTCGGTGGCGACGCGGCGACGGTGAAGAAGCTCGACGCGATGTTCGATTTCGACAATTCGAAGATCGACTACAGCCACGCCGAGGATATTGCCGGGCTGATCGGCCAATATATCCATGGCAACGAGCCCAGCCACCACGTCGCCTATCTCTACGCCTATGCCGGCGCGCCGTGGCGCACCCAGGAACGGCTCAAGCAGATTGTCGACAGCCAGTACAAGCCCACCCCGGATGGGCTCGCGGGCAATGACGATCTCGGCCAGATGTCGGCCTGGCTGGTGTTCACGTCGCTCGGTTTCTACCCCGTGGCGCCGGGCAGCGGGCAATATGTCATCGGTCGCCCGTTCGTCGACCGCGCGACGCTCAACTTGCCCAACGGCAAGCGCTTCACCATCCTCGCCGACGGTCTGTCGGCGGCCAACCGCTATGTCGGCGCGTTGACGCTCAACGGCAAAGTGCTCGACCGCGTGTGGATCGGGCATGACGAGATCATGCGGGGCGGCACGCTGCGATTCAACATGACGGCGACACCCAACAAGACATGGGGGGCGGGCATCGCCTCACGGCCTTATTCGATGAGCGGCTATTGAGTAGGGCAGGGAGCGGACCCATCTGACCGGCAACCTCAAGGAGGATCGTCATGTCCGACACCGCCACTGCCCGCCGCACGCTGATTCCGGGTCCTGATCATCCGATAACCGTGACGCCTAATGCCAAACGTGTCGTCGTCAGCGCCGGCGAGAAGGTCATTGCCGACACACGAAGCGCCGTGACCTTGCAGGAAGCGAGCTACCCCGCGGTGCAATATATTCCGCGCGCCGATGCCGATCTGGCGGCGCTCGAGCGGACCGATCATCACAGCTGGTGCCCGTATAAGGGCGAGGCGTCTTATTTCTCGATTCCGGGGATCGATCGCGGCGAGAATGCGATCTGGACCTATGAGCAACCGCAAGAGGCGGTCGCCGATATCCGCGATCATCTCGCTTTCTATCCCGATCGCGTTACGATCGAAGAACGCGACGACTGACGCGACCGACCGATCGGCGAGCACATTTCGGTCCGACGTTCTTGCTGCAATGCAGCATTTGGGCTATAGCCGAGTCATGTACCTCGCTGAGAAAACCGATCCCGCCCCGAATGGCGGTGCCCCCGTCATCCTGGAAGGGATTGTTCGCAAGAAGTGCGTCGTGGCGACTTATAACCGCATGGCAGTGATCCTGGCGCCGCACGCCTTGTTCACCAAGAACGACGCGCTCTACGTCGCTGCGGTGACGATCCAGCGCGACGGGCAACGTCCGCGCGAGGAGAAAGTCGGGCTGTTCAAGCTCGACGGGCTGGTCGGCCTGCGGCTCGACGAGCGCGATTTCGTGACCAGCTCGGTCTACGAGCCCGAGGACGAGCGCTTCGTCGGCTCGACGCTGATGGCGGTAGAGGGCTGATCCAAGCCGATCTCCTGCGGCAACTCCAACACGCTTCGAGCGTAGTGCCGAGAGGAGGACGCCGATGACACTGACCGGCCGATGCCATTGCGGGCGCAATGCGTTCGAGATCGATGGCGAACTACCCGAGAAACTGACCCGCTGTACCTGCTCGTTCTGTTCGAAGCGCGGGCACCTTTACGCTTATTATCCGCCCGACCGGTTCAAGGTCACCCAGGCCGATAGCGACGCGATTTATCGCTGGAACAGCCGCATGGTGCACAATCATTTCTGCTCGGCTTGCGGGTGCGATCTCTACGCCGACAGTCCGGATTTTCAGCGCGACGGCAGCTGGGACGGCAAGACGCGGCGGATAGCGGTCAACGCGCGGCTGCTCGACGATTTCGAGGCGGCCGACTGGCCGGTGACGGTGTTGGACGGCAAGAATTTGTGGTGAAATGAAAAGGGGCGACCAACCGACCGCCCCTTTCGTTCGTTCAGCGCCAGTTGCGGCGGCCGCAGACGCGGATCCAGCGGCCGTGGCGGCGTTCATTGTGGCAGCGGCGGTTATTCCAGCCCCAGTGATTGCCACGACCGTTATTCCAACGATCGCCACGACGATCATCGCGACGGCCATTATTGTCCCAGCGGTCGCCACGACGGTCGTCGTCGCGACGGTCCATCCGGCGATCCCCGCGGTCGTCGCGCCGATCGTCGCGCACGTCGCCACGCGACTGCGGTGCTTCGATGCCCGGCGCGTTGCCCGCGACCGGCGCTGCGACCGCCGGCGTAACGCCCAGCATGGTGGCCATCAGGCCTGCCGCTATCAGGAACGTTTTCATATAACCTCTCCTGGCCCGATATGAGCCGTTCCGAACGATACGATTCGCAGCCGTTATGGTTCCTGAACGAGCCGTCTCTGACAGGTTCACATTCGCCGTCGGGGTTGGAGACGCGACCGCGCAGCTACGGATCATTCCCCTCCCGCTTGCGGGAGGGGAGGTAGCGCGGTTTATCTGGCAAGCATGAGGCGACCGTGCGAGGGTTCGCGCGTTGGAGGAGCGATGACGGACGCGGACGATATCGAACACGTAACCGCCCCCGCGCGGCGCGGCGGCTGGGCCTGGCCCGCGCTCGTGCTATTCGCGGTGTCGCTGGTGCTGTTCGGGGTGCACCTGGCCGACGAGCTGATCGAAGGGGAGGGGTTCTCGTTCGACACCCGCCTGCTGCTCGCGCTCCGCGTGCCGGGGCATTCGCAAACCCCGATCGGGCCGTCGTGGCTGTTGCAGTCGGCGGTCGATATCAGCGCGCTGGGCGGCTACACCTTGTTGTGGCTGTTCGGCGTGGCCGGCATCGCCTGGCTGATCGGCGCGGGCAAAAGGTCGGAGGCGGCGGGCATCGCGCTGTCGCTGATCGGCAGCTCGGTGATCGACGGCCTGCTCAAGAGCTGGATCGCCCGCCCGCGCCCCGAGCTCGTCCCCCATCTGGTCCAGGTGACCCATGCCAGCTTCCCCAGCGGCCACGCGATGATCTCGTCCGCGGTCTATCTGACGATCGCACTGATGCTGGCGGAAGGCATGCCGCGCGACGGCTGGCGCGGCCGGGCAGGGCGCGTGGCGGTGGTGGCGTTCTTCAGCCTGCTCGCGGTGCTGATCGGGATGAGCCGGGTCTATCTCGGCGTGCATTGGCCGAGCGATGTGCTGGCGGGGTGGTGTTTCGGGACGGCTTGGGCGTTGTTGGTTTGGATGGGGGATCGGTGGCTGGGGCGACAGCGCGTTTGATTACGGTGTCAGTTAGTTAACCGGGCCCGACGCGCACTGAGGGGCATCCGTTAAGATATCAAACTTAGCGCCGATTTCACTTTACGAAACTCGCGCACTCTTCAAACACGACGTCTTGTGATTGCTCCTCAATCGCTGCCATTATGGAGCAAGTTAGAAGGAGGCAAAAGAAATCTGCATATAGATCCGCCTGCCTTTTATGATTTTTATCGTCTGTGTAGCCGCTATCATCATCAGCTATAGGGCTTCTGATCTTTACGTCTCCGTGAAAAAGCCTCGACCGAAAATCATAGCCTTTAGATATATTTTTATCTAAATCTATTATGCCATATCGATCTACAATGATCGGAGCACGTTTTCTGATTTGGTATTTAATAGATGCTTCATTGTTGCAATAAAGTGCTTCTAGTCCGGCCAAGGACCACATCAGAGTACCGTAGGCATCCATGCTTGCGGTTCTTGTGGAAAATGTTCTCAATAAACAGGCGGTCGCTCTTTGGATTCTAGTTTCGGCGAAACCCTTCCAAAAGCCGCTACAATTCCTACTCCATTCCAGTGCCAGATTTGGAAAGATTTTGACACCAGGAGTGCCTGCGATCATTCGATCATCAGCGACTGCCCAAAGTGTTCTGAATTCGCGCGTGTCGCCGAAGTCGAGAATTTCTTCGCCAAGCGAAGCGATATGATAGACGGAATTAAGGCAACCGAAGTAGCATATATTCCAGATCGACAAGCACCCATTCAAGACGGAGCTTAAGCTGACGGCCATTAAATACTTGGGTAGGTAGATTTCGTCGTGCGACGATAGAGGGCTGCCGTCCGAAGAGTGTATACTGCTTTTCATACTCGACAAGCAGAAATCTTCAGAGGAAATATCCAAAACAATAGAACCTTTTATCCCGGCTCTAAATAGTCTTTCGCCAACGAATGTGGCCTCATCAGGATGGGGCGATCTGATCGAAATCGAACAAGTGCCGATGGGCGAATCCGGATTAAGAACACTTGCGTCTATCTGAAGGCCGTCCAAAGCTCGGAGCACTTCGCGCCGATACTCTAAGAATTCCACATCCTCGCCCCAAGGCCGAGGCAGGATAAAGGCAGATGCTGTTGCTCTAGGGTTGGCCATTGCCCGCCGTCACAAAACTATCCATCACCCGCTTGCGCCCAGCCTGCTCGAAATCGATTTCCAGTTTATTCCCCTCAATCTCCGCAATTTCGCCGTAACCGAACTTCTGGTGGAACACGCGCATGCCGACCGACAGGTCGCTGCGACCTTTATTCCCCAAACTCACCGCACTCGCGCGACTCTCCACCACCCGCGCCGGTTCGCGCGTGAATGTCCGGCTCTGCCATTCCCCGCCTGGCTTGGCCGCGTTGAGCGTGCCTGCCGCCCTTTGCCACCCGGGTCCACGCCCGGTCCCGCGCCCGACATCCGCGAACGGATCGCTCCGTTCGCTCCAGTTCGCACGCCACAAGCTTTCGCCGCCGGACATGCTGCTTTCGCTGTCGATATGCGCTTGCGGCAGTTCGCCGACGAAGCGGCTGGGGATACTCGACGTCCACTGGCCGTAGATGCGGCGGTTGGCGGCGTGGATGATGATCGCGCGGCGCCGGGCGCGAGTAATCGCGACATAGGCGAGGCGCCGTTCCTCCTCGAGGCTCGTCAGCCCGCCTTCGTCTAGCGCGCGTTGCGAGGGGAACAGGCCTTCCTCCCAGCCGACCAGGAATACGGTGTCGAATTCCAGGCCCTTGGCGGCGTGGATGGTCATGATCGTGACCTTGGCCTCGTCGGCCTGCGCCTCGTTGTCCATGACGAGGCTGACATGTTCGAGGAACGCGCCGAGCGTTTCGTACTCCTCCATCGCGCGGACGAGTTCGCTCAGGTTTTCGAGGCGGCCGGCGGCTTCGGCGGATTTCTCGGCCTGCCACATGGCGGTGTAACCGCTCTCATCCAGAATGACTCTCGCGAGTTCGGAGTGAGGCACGCCCCCTCCGCCAGTCAGCTCCGTTAGTTGGCCCTCCTCTCCGCGAAGCGCGGACGAATTGAGCATGTCTCGCCATCTGGCGATGTCGATGACGAGGTTGCCGAGCGCGCGTCTCGCTTGCGGGGTCAGTTCGTCGGTGTCGAGGATGCGCGCGGCCGCGGTGGTCAGCGGGACCTGTTCGGCGCGGGCGAGCTGGTGGACCTTGGCCAGCGCCTTGTCGCCGAGACCACGCTTGGGGGTGTTGACGATACGCTCGAACGCCAGATCGTCGGCCGGCTGGGCGACGACGCGGAGATAGGCGAGCGCGTCGCGGATTTCCTGCCGCTCGTAGAAGCGAAAGCCGCCGACGATGCGATAGGGCATGCCGATCGAGATGAAGCGGTCTTCGAATTCGCGCGTCTGGTGCTGGGCGCGGACCAGGATGGCGATGTCGTCGAGGCTCGCCTTGCGGATCTGTTGCGCGGCCTCGATCTCGTCGCCGACGCGGCGCGCTTCCTCCGGCCCGTCCCAGACGCCAAGCACCTTCACCTTCTCGCCGTCATTATGCTCGGTCCACAGGGTCTTGCCGAGCCTGCCCGAATTGTTGGCGATCACCCCCGATGCGGCGGCGAGGATGTGCGGGGTGGAGCGATAATTCTGTTCGAGGCGGATCACCTTGGCGCCGGGGAAATCTTTTTCGAACTTCAGGATGTTTTCGACCTGCGCGCCGCGCCATGAATAGATCGACTGGTCGTCGTCGCCGACGCAGCAGATGTTCTTGCGCTCCTGGGCGAGCAGGCGGAGCCACAGATATTGGACGCTGTTGGTGTCCTGATATTCGTCGACCATCACATAGCGGAAGCGCTGCTGATAATGCTGCAGCACCTCGCGGTCGGTCTTCAGGATGGTGAGGACGTGGAGCAGCAGGTCGCCGAAGTCACAGGCGTTGAGCGCGCGCAACCGCTCCTGATAGACGGCGTAAAGCTGAGCACCGCGGCCATTGGCGTAGCGCTCGTCTTCGCCGGCGTCGACGTCCTTCGGGGTCAGGCCCTTGTTCTTCCATTCGTCGATTAGGCCGCCCAATTGGCGCGCGGGCCAGCGCTTCTCGTCGAGGTCCTCGGCTTGGATGAGTTGCTTGAGCAGACGCAATTGGTCGTCGGTGTCGAGAATGGTGAAATTGGGATGCAGTCCGACCAGCTCGGCATGACGGCGCAGCATTTTGGCACCGATCGCGTGGAATGTGCCGAGCCACGGCATGCCCTCGACCGCGTCGCCGACCAGTCGCCCGACGCGCTCCTTCATCTCGCGCGCGGCACGATTGGTGAAGGTGACGCTGAGGATCTCCGACGGATAGGCTTTGCGCGTCCACAACAGATGCGCGAGCCGCGCGGTCAGCGCCGCGGTCTTGCCGGTGCCCGCGCCGGCCAGCACCAGCACCGGCCCGTCGGTGGTCAGCACCGCCTCGCGCTGCGGCGGATTGAGGCCGCGCAGATAAGGCGGATCGTCGGGAAGAGAGGCGGGGGCAGGGTCGGTCACGCGTGAACACTTAGGGAACGGTGCTTGCCCGGGCAACTGTCTTGGCGCACGCTCGCCGGACTCGAAACGAGTGGAGGGGAAGTCGCTTGAGCCGTACCTTGATACCCTTGATCGCGCTCCTGCTGGGAACCGCCGCCTCTCCGGCCAAGGTCGAGAAGGTCGATATGGCCGCCGCGATTCTGCCCCCGCCCGCCAAGCCGGGCAAAGCGGTCGCGCCGTTCGTCAAATATGGCGAGGGGCGGATCGCGCTCGCGCATGTCCGCGTCATCGACGGCACGGGTGCGCCCGCGACCGACGATCGCCTGGTGCTGATCGATGGCGGCAAGATCGTGGGGATCGGTGCCGGCAGCGATTCGGTGCCGGCGGGATATCGCGTAATCGATGCGACCGGACAGACGATGATGCCGGGCATCGTCGGGATGCACGACCATATGTATTATGCCGCGCGGCCCAATCTGACATCCGACGGCAAGTCCGAACCGCCGATCATGGTTCCCGAAATGGCGTTCAGCTCGCCCAGACTGTATCTGGCGGCGGGCGTGACGACGATGCGCACCACCGGCGCGGTCGAGCCGGCGACGGACGTCAACATCAAGCGCGCGATCGATCGCGGCGATCTGCCCGGCCCGCACATGGACGTGACCGGTCCCTATCTCGAAGGCGCCAGCAGCCCGTTCATCCAGATGCAGCGGCTGAAGGACGCCGACGATGCTCGCCGCGTCGTCGCGTTCTGGGCGGATCACGGCGTGACCTCGTTCAAGGCGTACATGAATATCACGCGCGATGAGCTCAAGGCGGCGATCGATGAGGCGCATCGCCGCGGGCTGAAGCTCACCGGGCACCTTTGTTCGGTGACTTTTCCAGAGGCGGCCGCGCTCGGCATCGACGATCTGGAGCACGGATTCTTCGTCAATACGCAGCTCGATCCGGGCAAGACGCCGGATACCTGCCCCGATAGCGGCGGCGATCCGACCTTGACCGCGATGACGCCCGGCAGCGCGGCGGGCGCGGCGCTGATCAAGCTGTTGGTCGACCGTCACGTCGCGGTGACATCCACCCTTCCGGTGTTCGAGGATGCTTCGCCATCGTACAAGATCCTGCCTTCGCGCCAATTGGAGCTGCTGACGGTGGAAGCGCGCACGGCGTATCTCTATGGGTTCGCGCGGGTCGGCCGCCGCAGCGACGCCGCACGGGAGGAACTCGCGACTCTCTGGACCAACGAGCTTGCCATGGAGCGCGCCTTCGTTGCCGCCGGCGGCTTGCTGCTCGCCGGACCCGATCCCACCGGCGATGGCCATGTCTTGCCCGGATTCGGCGATCAGCGCGCGATCGAATTGCTGGTCGACGCCGGGTTCTCCCCGATCGAGGCGATCCGCATCGGCACGTTCAACGGGGCGATCTATCTGGGGCTGGCCGATCGCATCGGGTCGATCGCGGCGGGCAAGCATGCCGACCTGCTGCTTGTGCGTGGCGACCCATCGCGGCGCATTACCGACATCGAGAATGTCGAGGCGGTGTTCAAGGATGGGATAGGCTACGATCCGGCGGCGCTGCTGGCGTCGGTGCGCGGGCGCTACGGCCAATATTGAGCGGAAAAATCGGGGCGGTTCCGAGAAGAACCGCCCCGCAGTTCGGGAAGAGCCGGTACATGGGGATGGACCGGCGCTCGCGGCATGCAAGGGGCCTACCGCGAGCGGCGCTCTGGGCGTCAATTGTCGCATCCGCGTGTCACTGCTGTATCAAAATGTCGCAATTCGAAAAAAGAGCGCGATCATCGGTGACCCGGTTGCGCGACCGCTCCGGGCAAAAAAGGCGATCACACCGCTTGCGGACACGTCACGCACGGGGCGACCACTCGCAGCCCAATCAAAGCTGCTTGCCTAATGGAGCCGTCGGAACCTGCAGGCAGCCTTCGGTAGATTGGTCGGATCCTCGATTTGCTGGTTCCTTTCGCGCTCAGAACAGGAAACGCAGTCCGACATCGACGTTCGAGCCCGCCATGTCGCGCGTAGCGCGCTGCCCGCGCGCGTCCCGGCCCTTTATCGTGCCTGCGTCAAACCAGCGGTATTGCGCGGTCAGCGCGAGATGGGGCGTCATCTTGAGGCTGAGACCGCCCATCAACTGATAGGCGAAGACGGTCTGGCTGATGTCCATCAGTTGCGAGGGCGGGGCCATCGGCGCACGGGCGGGCGCGGCGAAGGTCGTCACATGACCGCGCGCGGCACCGATCCCACCGCCGACAAAGAATCGCACGGGCAGCTTGCCCTGCGGCAGATCGAAATAGGCATTGGCCATATAGCGCCAGGCATCGTTCGTGCCCTTCTGCGGCAAGGTGATCTGGATTGGTGAGGTCGCCGTGTAGGATTTCGACTTGTTGGTCGTGCGTCCGACTTCAGCTTCGATGCGCACCGGGCCAAAGCTGTGCCCGATTTCCGCCTGTCCGCCCCATCCTAAATCGACATCGTTGGTCACCTGCAACGTGGAACCAGGCGTCGGCGCGTTAGCGATCGTCTGGCGCGGCTTGTTGAGCGCCGAGCCGGTCACCGCGGCGGCGACGTACCAACCATCCCGTGGGGCCTCTTGGGCGTAGCTGGTTCCGCTCATCAGGAAGACAAGCCCAACTGCAAAGTATTTTGGCCGCACGAGAGCGGCCGCGGAAATGCGGTCCATTGACAAATCCCTTCTGTAATGTCACTTAAGTAGCGTTATGGCACATTAGGGGCATAAAGGATTGAGTCAAGATCTCACGAGAGAACGGACTAACCAGAAGGCTCGGACACGCACCGCGCTTCTTGAATCGGCCGGCGCGCTGATCCGGGCGGGCAAGAGGCCCACGGTGGAAGAGGCCGCATCCGCGACGGGTATCTCCAAGCGTACGGCGTATCGCTATTTTGTTTCCCAGGAGCATCTTTTGGCGGACGCCGCTCTGGAAGCGCTGCGCCCACAAATGGATGAGATGCTTACCTCGGTCGCAGTGTCGGACGACGTGTATGCGCGCGTCGCGACCCTTGCCGTCGGGCTACACCGCCTCGCCGAGGAGTATGATGCCGAATTGCGCGAGATGATCCGGGCGTCCCTGAGCAGGAGCGCAAAGGCCGCCGAGGGCAATGCGCCTCGATCACGGGGAGGCAGGCGACTCGACTGGATCAGGACCAGCATCGAGCCGCTCCGCGCGAAAATTCCGGCTGCCAGCTTCGAGACGCTGACCGACAGCCTCGCCGTGTGCCTCGGCATCGACGCGTTGATGGTGCTCCGCGACGTCTGCGGGCTTTCGGGAGAGAAGATCGAGGCACGCATGATCTGGATGGCGAACGCCTTGCTCGACAAGGCGCTGAACGAAGCGATCGAGGAATAGACATGACGGAAGAGACCGACGCGATCCACGCCCTACTCGCGGAGCAGGAGAATGCCTGGCGTTCAGGGGATGCCGCCGCTTTTTCGCGAGCCGCGACACCGGAGATCGTCTTCACCAACGTGGTGGGCTTGTTCTCGGTCGGTCGGGCGGGCTTCGAGGCCCAGCACCGCCACATCTTCTCGACCTTCTACAAGGGTTCGATCCTGCGGCAGGTCGTCGAGCAGATCACGTTCGTGCGGCCGGACGTGGTCATCGCGAACACGCTTACGGAAGTCATCGGCTTCGGCGCATTGCCGCCTGCTATCCGACCATATGATGGCGTTCTGAAGACCCGGCTGGAACAGGTCATGGTATGTACGGAGGGAAGCTGGAAAGTCGCGGCGTTCCACAATGTGATCGTGCATCCGCAGGCATCCGCGGTTGTACCCGCCGCTTCGTCCGGGACGGCTTGATTTACCGATCGGTAAAGATGACCCGAACGCGTAGGGCTGGATCGCTCGAAATCTCGCGCCGGCATCTACGTGAGTTGGCAAGCGATTAAATCGCCCAAAAAAAGGGGGCGGTTCGCAGGTGGAACCGCCCCGTAGTTCAGGGAGGACCGGCCGACAGGGGAGGCGGCCGGAACAAACCGCGGCAAGCAAGGGGAAGAACTCTCCGCGGCAAGGCATAGGTAGGCGCACTTTGTCGCAGCGCAATGTCGCAATTGTTGCAAATTGTCGCAAGCTGCGTGCAGTGGGCGCATGCACCCGATCATCGCTAATCGCCGTATCCTGCTCGCCGCTCTCGTCGGCACCTCGGTCGAGTTTTACGACTTCTATATCTACGCGACCGCCGCTGCCCTGGTCCTGGGGCCGCTATTTTTCCCCTCGACCTCCGACACCGCGCAATTGCTGTCGGCTTATGCCAGTTTCGGCCTGGCGTTCGTTGCGCGCCCGGTAGGGGCCGCCGTATTCGGCCATTTCGGCGACCGTATCGGGCGCAAGTCGACCCTGGTCGCCAGCCTGATGTTGATGGGCGCGTCGACATTGCTGATCGCGTTCCTGCCGACCTATCAGCAGATCGGATGGTGGGCGCCGTTATTGCTGTGCGTGTTGCGGTTCGGCCAGGGGTTCGGGCTAGGGGGCGAATGGGGCGGAGCGGCCCTGCTCGCGGTCGAGAACGCGCCGGAAGGCTGGCGCGGCAGGTTCGGCACCGCGCCGCAAATGGGCGCACCGATCGGGTTCGTCGCTGCCAACGGCCTGTTCCTGATCCTTGGCGTGACGTTGACACCCGAGCAGTTTCGCGACTGGGGGTGGCGGCTGCCGTTCCTGGCTAGCGCGATCCTGGTCGGATTGGGGCTGTGGGTGCGGCTCAAGGTGAGCGAGACGCCGGCGTTCAAACGCGTTTTGGCGGAAGGGCCGCCGCCGAGCGTTCCGCTGGGTGAAATGGCGCGCGAGCATCTCGGCGCGGTGGCGCGGGGGACGCTCGCGGTCGTGGCGTGTTTCGCGATCTTCTACATCGCGACCGCGTTCGCATTGGGGTACGGCACGACCAAGCTGGGGCACCCGAAACAGGCGTTTCTCGGCGTCCAACTCGTCGCCATCTTGTTCATGGCCGCCGGGATTGCGATCGCCGGCTGGTGGAGCGATCGATCAAGCCCACGTACGGTGCTGATGTGGGGATGCGCGGGCACGGTCGTCGCGGGCATCTTGCTCGCGCCGCTGATGGCGGGGCCGCTGCTGCTGGCCGGCGTGTTCCTCGCCTTGGCGCTGTTCGTGATGGGATTCGTCTATGGACCGGTCGGCGCATGGCTGCCCGATCAGTTCCCGGCGCGCGTGCGCTATACCGGGGCGTCGATCGCGTTCAATGTCGGCGGCGTGATCGGCGGCGCGCTGACCCCGTTTGCGGCACAGACCTTGTCGACGCACGGTCTCGGCTGGGTCGGTCTGTATCTGGCGGCGGCGGGCGTGCTGAGCTGGATCGGACTCGCGGCGTCGCGCAATCGCTGATCTCTGTGGGCACGCGGTGACCATCGAGAAATCGGCAATGCCGGCCCGCAACGGGACGTGGCTGTAACAAGCCTGTCACACGATCCGTGCAGGGCGGCGACATGGCTACCGATTTGACGGCCGATTCCGGTCACGTGCCTCTTGCGGCCGAGGCCGGCCCGACTGCGCGGGGTCCGCGTCTCGATCAGCCGAACCATCCGATCGCGAAATTCGTCTTCGCGGCGCTAATCGTTGGCGCGCTCTGTTATGCAGGCTATTCGATCCTGGTCGACACTAGCCATGTCGGCGAGCAGATGGCAACGCACGTCTTTGCGTTCCTGATCGTCGCTTTGCTGATCGCGCTAGGGTTCGAATTCGTGAACGGCTTTCACGATACCGCCAACGCGGTCGCGACGGTCATTTACACCAATTCGATGCCCGCACCGCTGGCGGTAATGTGGTCGGGGGCGTTCAATTTCCTCGGCGTGCTGCTGTCTTCCGGGGCCGTCGCCTATACGATCGTGACCTTGTTGCCGGTCGATCTGGTCCTGCATGTCGGATCCAATGCCGGCTATGCGATGATCTTCGCCTTGTTGTTGGCGGCGGTGCTGTGGAACCTCGCGACCTGGTATGTCGGGCTGCCCAATTCGTCGAGCCACACGCTCATTGGGTCGGTGCTCGGTGTCGGTCTGGCCAATCAGTTGATCTCCTCGGGCTCGAAAGGCGGCACCGCCGGAGTGGATTGGAGCCAGGCCTATGGCGTGCTGTCCGGGCTGTTCTGGAGCCCGCTGATCGGGTTCGCTTGCGCGTTCCTGCTGCTCTCGCTGATAAAAAAGGTGATCCGCACGCCCAGTCTCTACGAGGCGCCCCAGGGCGACGCGCCGCCGCCGGGACCGATCCGCGCGCTACTGATCTTCACCTGCACCTTGGTCAGTTTTTTCCACGGCTCGAATGACGGACAGAAGGGCATGGGCTTGATCATGCTCATCCTGATCGGCTGCGCGCCGACCGCTTATGCGCTCAACCGCACGATGCCGGCGAGTGCCAGCGCGGTCTTCATCGAGACGGCGAGGACCGGGGTCGCGCCGTTCGCATCGCGCGCCGGCACCGTCGATCCGAACACCGACCATGCCCGCACAACGCTGATCACCGCACTTCAGCAGCGCAAAGCGGACGATGCGCGGGTCTATGGCGCAATCGCCACGCTGTCCGGCGACATCAGCCATCGCATCCAGGGCTATGGGACAATTTCCAACGTTCCCGCGGCGGCGACCGGGAATCTACGCAACGACATGTACCTCGTGCTCGACACGTCGAAGCTGATCTCCAAGGCGAAGGACGCCGGCGCGCGGTTCCGCCCCGACGAGCTCAAGGCGATCGACGGTTATCAGAAGAATCTCGAACAGGGCACGCGCTACATCCCGATCTGGGTGAAGCTGGCGGTGGCGATCGCGCTGGGCCTCGGCACGATGGTCGGCTGGCGGCGCATCGTGAAGACCGTGGGCGAACGGATCGGCAAGACGCATCTCACCTATGGCATGGGCGCGGCGGCGGAATTGGTCGCCGGCGTTACGATCGCGTTCGCCGACAAGATGGCGGTACCCGTCTCGACCACGCATATCCTGACGTCGGGCGTCGCGGGAGCGAGCCTCGCCAATCGCGCCGGCCTGCAATTCCGGACCATACGGAACATGGTGCTCGCCTGGGTGTTGACGTTGCCGGCGGCGATGATCCTGTCAGGCGGCCTATATTGGATCCTGCTGCAATTCGTTAGCTAGTGGCCGGCTGATTTCGGGGAGAGGGAGAGCGGATTTTTGCTCTCCCCTTAATTTAAAGGTTGCTTGTTCGTTCGAACGAACTAATGGGCGGCGCATGGTCCAGCAGCGACTCCTCGATATCGCGGTCGATGCCTTCGGAAGGCATGGGCTGGAAGGGGCCAGCACGCGCGAAATCGCCGCGGCCGCCGGGACGGCAATGTCCTCGATCACCTATCATTACGGTGGCAAGGAGGGGCTCTATCTGGCCGCCGCCGATTATATCGCGCAGCAAATGGGCGAGACGATGTCGCCCGCGTTCGCGGTAGAAGTGGCCGACGGAGATCCGGTCGCGGCGCGCGAGGCCATTCACCGTGTGCTGGGCGCGTTGCTCGACAAGATGCTCGACCAGCAGGTTCGGAACTGGAGTCTGTTCATCGTGCGGGAGCAGATGCACCCCACCGCCGCCTTTGCCCGGCTGTTCGATGGCCCGATGGGCCAGATGCTGCGGAGGCTGGTGCGGTTCGTCTGCACCGGGGCCGGGATCGACGACAGCGAGGCGGCACGAATCGCGACGATGACGTTGTTCGGCCAGGTGCTGGTCGTGCGATCGGCACGCGCCTCCGTACTGCGCGTGCTTGACGTCGAGGCGATCGACGCAGCGCTCGCCGAACGAATCCGCGCGCGAATCCGGATCAACACCAATGCCATTCTCGATGCCCTTACGGCGGAAGCAAAGGAAAGCCGATGAGCGACGATACCAAGCCCGAGCCCGCAGCCGATCAGCCCGATGCAGATGCGCACGACGACGGCAAGAAGGCCAAGGATGCAACCCCGATCTATCGCCGGCCGTTTTTCTGGGTGCTGGTCCTGGTGGCGGGGGTCGCGGTGGTTGGCGGCACGCTTTATTATCTGCACTCACGCCAATTCGAAGCGACCGACGACGCATTCGTCGACGCGCATATCGTTCGCATCGCACCCGAAGTGGCCGGAACGCTGATCGATGTCGCCGACTTAGACAACCGCCACGTCAATGCCGGCCAGTTGCTGGCGGTGATCAAGCCGTCGGGGCCCGAAGCGCAGCTCGACGAAGCCCGCGCCGGGGTGGATCAGGCGCTCGCGCAGCTGCAACAAGCGCAGGCGCAGGTCAGCAGCGCGATCGCCACGCGCAACCAATCGGCGGCGGAAGCGCAAGCCCCGCTAGCTGCCGCGGTCAAGGCCGCGCAGGACCTCGCCCGCTATCAGAATCTGGCGAAGATCGATCGCTCGGCAGTAGCCTCGACCCAGCTCGACCAGGCGCGCGCCAATGCCAATTCGACCCGGGCGCAGGCTGACGCAGCGCGGCGCCAGATCGCAAGCTCGGAGGCGCAGATCGCCGTCGCGCGCAGGCAGGTTGACGCCGCCGGTGCTGTCATCGCCGCCAAGCGCGCCCAGGTGGCGCAGGCCAATGTCACCTTGGGCAACCTCCGCCTCGTCGCGCCGGTGTCGGGTCAGGTGGTCAATCGGCAGGTCAACAAGGGATCCTACGTTGCGCCGGGCAGCCAGTTGCTCGCGATCGTGCCAGACACGATGTGGATCACCGCGAACTTCAAGGAAACGCAGCTCAAGAGCATGCGGGTCGGCCAGCCGGTGGCCATCAAGGTCGATGCCTATCCCGATGTCGAGTTCAAGGGACGGGTCGATTCGATCCAGCGCGGCGCCGGCCAGGCCTTCGCCATCCTGCCGCCGCAGAACGCGACCGGCAATTATGTGAAGGTAGTCCAGCGGGTGCCGGTGCGGATCACCTTCGTCACCGGCAACGGCAATCCGGACCCCCGCAATTACCCGATCGGCCCCGGCATGTCGGTGTCGCCGTCGGTCAAGGTGCGCTGAGGTGGCGAGCGCCGCGGCGCCGGCCGGCGCGGCGAAGACCGCGCCGAGCGAGGACGGCTGGGATGACGGCAGGTCGGCGGCGGGGCGGTTCAACCCCTGGCTGATCGTCGCGATCATCTCGCTGCCGACTTTCATGGAGGTGCTCGACACCTCGATCGCCAATGTCAGCCTCGACCATATCGCCGGCGGCCTGTCGATCACCATCGATCAGGCGACCTGGGTGCTGACCAGCTATCTGGTCGCCAACGCCATCGTCATCCCCATCTCGGGTTGGCTGTCCGACGCGATCGGACGCAAACGCTATTTCCTCATCTCGATCGCCTTGTTCACAATCTCGTCGTTCGTTTGCGGGATCGCGCCCAATCTCACCACCCTGGTCATCGCGCGCGTGTTCCAGGGGATAGGCGGCGGCGGGCTGGCGCCGGTCGAGCAATCAATGCTGGTCGACACTTTCCCGCCCAGGCAACGCGGCATGGCTATGGCGGCCTTCGCGATCGTCGTCGTCGTCGGCCCGGTGCTAGGCCCAACGCTCGGTGGTTGGATCACCGAGACGTCGAGCTGGCATTGGGTGTTCCTGATCAACGTCCCGATCGGCATCGGCGCGTGGATCCTCGCCGACTTGTTCGTCGACGAACCCAAGCAGGTGAAGGACGATCGCGCGAAGCGGCTCGAGGGTGGTCTCCGCATCGATTATATCGGTGTGATCCTGGTCGCGCTTGGCCTCGGCTTCTTCGAACTGACGCTCGACCGCGGCGAGCGCGAGGATTGGTTCGCCAGCGGACTGATCGTCGCCACGGCGACGATATCAGCGGTATCGCTGGTCGCGTTGATCTTCTGGGAGCTCAACCACAAGGACCCGGTGGTCGACCTTAAATTGTTCAAGAACCGCAGTTTCGCGATCACCACGCTGATCATGGGCATCACCGGGCTGATCCTGTTCGGCACGACCCAGTTGATCCCACAGATGCTGCAGCAAGTGATGGGCTACAGCTCGTTCGATGCCGGGCTGGCGCTGACGCTGGGCGGCCTCGCGACCTTGGTCGCCGTGCCGTTCGCGGGCCGAATGGTGGGCAAGGTCGATGCTCGGATTTTGCTCGGCGGGGCCCTGCTCGTGCAAGCGGCGGCGCTGTGGAACATGTCGCATTTCAGCCCCGACATCAGCTTCGCCGACGCCGCGATGGGACGGCTCTATCAGGCGATGGCGCTGCCATTCCTGTTCGTGCCAATCAACGCGGTCGCCTATCAGGGGCTGCCGCGCAACAAGACCGCGCAAGCGTCGAGCCTGCTCAACGTCGCGCGCAACCTGGGCGGATCGATCGGCATCTCGGCGGCGCAATCGATGCTCGCCGGCGCGATGCAGCGGCACCAGGCCGAGCTGGTCCAGAAACTTAACCCGCTTGATCCCAATTATACTGACTGGCTGGCCAAGGCGCAGGGCGCGTTCAGCGGGTTGGGCGATCCGACCATGTTGCCCCAGGCGATCCTCTATCAACAAGTGCAGCGCCAGGCGGCGATGCTAGGGTTCCTCGACGTCTTCCGGTCGCTGATGGTGCTAATCCTGATCTTGCTGCCGGTCGTCATCTTCATGAATTCGGGCAAGGGCGCGAGCGGCGGAATGGGACATTGATGATGAGTAAAAAATCGATCCTCCTCGTCTCGGCATTGGCGCTCGCCGCCTGCACCGTCGGCCCGAACTATACCAAGCCTGATCTGGCGGTGCCTGCGACCTATGCCGGCCCGCAAGGCGCGCCGCCCCCTGGGCAGATGATCGATCCGGCGCGTTGGTGGGAGGCGTTCAACGATCCCAAGCTGACCGACCTGATCGACCGCGCGTTGAAGGACAATCCGGACATGGCATCCGCCGCCAGCCGCGTGCGTCAGGCGCGGCTGGGCGAAATCCAGGCACGTGCGCAGTACAAACCCGTCGTCAATGCCGACGCTAACGCGACCGACGTCAAGTTCAGTAAGAATGCCGGCTTCGCGACGCTGGCGCGGGCCTTTTCGGGAGGCGGCAACAGCGGACCGCCTTCCGGCGTCGCGTTGCCCGGCGACAGCATCAAGACCTTCGCGATTGGTTTCGACGCGAGCTGGGAGCTCGACGTGTTCGGCGGTGGCCGGCGCGGCGTCGAGGCGGCGCTGGCGCGAACCGAGGCCGCCGAGTGGAACCGGCGCGACGCCGCGGTGACGCTCGCGGCCGAAGTCGCCGACGCGTATTTCGCGCTTCGCCTCGATCAGGAACAGATCGCCGTGCTCGACAGCGAGATCGACCGACAGAGCAGGGCGTTGCAGATCGCCTCCAACATCGCCAAGGTCGGCCTGACACCGTCGATCGACGTCACCCGGCAGAACGGCAACATCACCGCGACGCGCGCGCGATTGGAGCCGCTCAAGGCCGACCTCGACGTGCGCAAGCATGCGCTCGGCGTTTTGGTCGGACAGCCGCCAGAGGCGTTGATGGCGGAATTGTCCGGGGCGCTGCCCGCGCTGGTTCCGACGCCGGAGATTCCGGCCGGGTTGCCCAGCGACCTACTCCGCCGCCGTCCGGACGTTCGCGCGGCCGAACGCAACCTCGCCGCGTCGACCGCCGATATCGGCGTTGCCGTCGCCGACCTCTATCCGAAATTCAGCCTCACCGGGATGGCGCAACTCATTTCCACCTCGCTGGGCAGCCTGTTTGCGGGCGACAGCCTGCAGCTGACCGGCACCGGACAGGCGACGTTTCCGCTGCTGGATTGGGGGAAGCGCAAAGCGACGGTCGGCGTCCGCAAGGAGCAGCGCGAGCAAGCATATCAGGATTATCGCCTGACGGTGCTGCAGGCGCTGCGCGACGTCGAGGATCCGTTGAGCCGGATCGACGCCGAGCGCCGTCGTAATACTCTGCTGCGTCAGGCATTGGCCGATGCCGACCGCACCGCCGCCGCCGATGTGGCACGGTACCAGGCAGGATTGGTCGCGCAGGATACGGTCATCAATACGCAGGTCGACGTCCTGCGCGCGCGGGAAAACCTGGCGGATAGCGACGCGCAGCTGCGGCAGCTGTCAGTTGCCTTGTTCAAGGCGATCGGTGGCGGATGGACGGAAGGCGCGCCGAGTACCGGCTGAAGAGAGCGCGTTGCGCCACAGGCGGGCCAATTTTTGCGCCGGGGGTTGCCGCGGGCGCCAATGGTTAGCGGCCGATTCGAAAAAGTTAATAAATGGTTAATTTAGCGCGACTTTCGGTCGCGACGGCGGTGCGGCAAGACAGCGAGCCGGCCAGATAAAGAGCGACCCGCTTCCACCGCCAACTTGTTGAATCAACAAGGCAATCAGTGGGAAGCGGGTCGTCTAAAATCGCTTTACCAGGGACGAATGAGTTCGCCGTGGACGAGCGCAATGAGAAACGCGAGCATTGCTTTACTCCTAATGCGCCCACCCCGGGCACGGCCAAATTATTAATAGTTTTTTAACTCAAAAGCAATCGCGATTCCGGGCAGTTACGTGTTTTCCCTGAGCTTCAGTCCGGCGAGCTTAAGAGTTCTTTCAGGCCCTTGGGGTAGCAGGGCGGTGATGGCGCGCGACCGCACCCCGATCAGCCCGGTGGAAGAACCGGTTGGCCAAGCTGGCCTTTCCTCGACATCGCGGAGTCGCATGCGTGGCGCCGCGACGCCGTTCGCGCAGGTCTCCGCCACAAAACCCTGGGCTGTTCAGGCGCTTGCGCAAATGACCAATCAGGCTTTCCTGCGCCGGCATCTCGGCGTCGCGCGGTCGAACGACATTGCGTTCGACATCGCCGACCGAATCGCGGGCGCGATGCCTGGGGTCGTAGCAACGGTGATTGGTCGCTGGACGGTCGAAGTGGAAACCTGCGTTGCCGACGCCGGCCAACTCCAGCAATTCTCGGACAGCCTCAGCGCGGCGCTGGCGGAGCCGTTCGACCTGGACGGTGAACGGCATCACATCGATTTCGCGATCGGTATCGCGGCCGGGCCGCCGGGGACGCTGGACGATGTCCGTCTGGCCGAGGAGGCCGAGGACGCGCTGGTTCAGTCGCGCAACGAGAGCCAGTTAATATTGCGCGATCTGTCGCTGGTCGATCCGATGGTCGACAAACTCGCGCTGAAGCGCGAATTGAAGGGCGCGATGGATCGCGGCGAGCTGTTCCTGCAATATCAGCCCAAGGTGCATGTCCGCCGCCAGGAGATCGCGAGCGCCGAGGCGTTGGTACGCTGGCGCCACCCTACGCGCGGATTGATCCTGCCGAGCGACTTCATCCCTCTGGCCGAAACGTCACGCGACATCGACCGGCTGACGTTGTGGACGATCGAGCAGGTTATAATCGACCAGCATTATCTCCGTGCCGATGGGCAGGAGATCACGGTCTTCGTCAACATCTCCGGCCAATTGCTAAGCAATACCTCGTTCGTGAAGCGCGCTTGCGAAATGGTCAACAAGGGGGGCGTGCCGCTCGGTTTCGAGATCACCGAAACCTCGGTGATTCGCGACCCGGTCAGCGCGATCGCCAACCTCAATATCTTCGCCGACCACGGCATTGCGATCGCTATCGACGATTACGGCGCCGGGCTGTCGAGCCTCGCCTATCTCAAGCAGCTCCCCGCGCGCGAGCTCAAGATTGACAAGATGTTCGTCTTGCAGCTGACCAGCAGCAACCGCGACCCGCTGATCGTTCGGTCGACCATCGATCTCGCGCACGCGCTGGAGATGGAAGTGACCGCCGAGGGGGTCGAGACGCCGGCGGCACTAGCGCTGCTCAGCGTGATGGGATGCGACATGATCCAGGGCTATCTGATCAGCCGCCCCATCGAGATCGAGGCATTCCGCCAGTTCCTGCGCGACCATAAGGATGCCGCCTTGGTCGATTCGGCGCGCGCCAGTTTCCGTGCAACCGCATTCCGCCGCTTGGCGTGACGCGCTTAAAGCCGTTTTAACGCTGCGGAGGTCATTACTGCCCCGTCATGACTCGCCGGTTTGCCGCACTTTTGTTGATCATTGTTGCCTTTCTGGCGATGCCCGTCGTTGCGTCCGCACAAGGAGACCCGGCCGCGCAATTCGACAGCGCGATCGGCGACGCCAAGGCGACGATGCTCGCCGACCCGGCAAAGGCCATCGCCAAGGCGAAGCAAGCGCGGGCGATAGCGGAACGGCTCAACGGGCATGATCGCGTGATCGATATCGCCACCGCGCAGTGGCTGGAAGGCGAGGCGCATCTTCGCCTGAATGACATCGTGACGGCGGGGCCGCTGCTCGACGCCGCATACGCCGCGCTCAAGGACGCGAAGGCCAGCAAGCTCAAGGGCGACGTGTTGCGGTCGCGCGCGGGCTATCATGCCGCGTCGGCTAGCGTAGCCACCGCGCTGGCCGACTATCAATCAGCGTTCCTGATCTATCGTGCGATCGACGATACGCGCAGCCAATCGATCGCGCTGCTCAGCATCGCCGCGCTTTATCAGGAGGCGAACGACTATAATACGGCGCTGAAATATTACGGACAGGCGCTCGATATCTACCGGGGCGATCCGCAACTGCTGGTATCGATTTACAACAATCGCGCCGACGCGTTGATGGAATTGGCGCGCTATCCCGATGCAGAACGCGATTTCCGCGCGGCGTACAAGCTCGCCGAGACAATGGATAGCCCGGTGCTCGAAGCGCAAATCCTGCGCAACGCGGCGCGCAACGAATTGCTTGCCGGCGACCTAGACGCTGCCGACCGCACGATCGCTCAGGGATTTCAGTTGTTGCGCAAAGGCGACAGCGACGGATCCGCCGCACAATTCTGGGCGGTGGCGGCACAGGCAGCGCTGCAACGCGGCAAAGTCGATCAGGCGCGAACCATGGTCGAGCGCGCCTTTGCCGGGGTCGATATCGGCAACCCGACGATGGTCTGGTGGCGGGCGCATAAAACCGCGTTCGCGATCTACGAGCGCTTGGGCGATTCGCAGCACGCGCTGATCCACCTGGTGGCGTTGAAGAAGCTCGACGACGACAATGCCAAGCTGGTGTCGTCGCACTCGACGGCGCTGATGGCGGCGCGATTCGATTCGGCCAATCAAAGCCTCAAGATTGCCAAGCTGCAGCGTGACGAAGCCAACCGGCGTGCGGAATACGAAAAGGCGCGGGCCAATACGCAATTCTGGATTTTCATCGGATCGGGCGTGACCGCGGTGGTCATCGTTGGGATGCTTGGCTTCGGCCTCGTCACGATTCGCCGCAGCCGCAACGAGGTCCGCGCGGCGAACATCGATCTCGAAGCGAGCAATGCGGCACTGGGCAAAGCGCTGGCCGCCAAGACCGAATTCCTGGCCACCACCAGTCATGAGATTCGTACGCCCCTCAACGGCATTTTGGGGATGACCCAGGTGATGCTGGCAGACCGACGGCTCGATCCTGCGATGCGCGACCGGATCGGCGTGGTGCACGGCGCCGGCGTATCGATGCGAGCGCTGGTCGACGACATTCTCGACGTCGCCAAGATGGAGACGGGCAATCTGACGATTGAACGCGCGCCGGTGGATCTGGCGGCGATGCTGCGTGACGTGTCTCGCATGTGGCAGGATCAGGCTGCCTCGAAGGGTGTTGAATTCGAACTCGACGTCAGCGAGGCGCCGCCGCTGATCGAAAGCGATCCGGCGCGTTTGCGGCAAATTGCGTTCAACCTACTTTCCAATGCGCTGAAATTCACCCAAAATGGACATATTCACGTCCGGTCGGGGGTGATTCAGGGGGCCGACGGCGCGCACGTGACTATCGAAATCCGCGATACCGGGATCGGCATCCCGCCGGACAAGCTCGAACTTATCTTCGAGTCGTTCCGTCAGGCTGACGCCGGCACCACGCGTCAATTCGGCGGCACCGGCCTGGGCCTGGCGATCTGCCGCAACATCGCGCGGGCGATGGGCGGCGACGTCACGGTGGCGAGTGTTCCGGGTGAGGGATCGACCTTTACCGTGGCCGTTCCGCTGGTTCGCGTCGAGGAGGATGAAGCCGCGGCGGTGGAGCACGAGCATGGCAAGGCACTGCTCATCGTCGACAAGAACCCGATCAGCCGCGCGATGCTAAAGACCCTATTCGCGCCGCGTTTCCCGACGCTGATCGCGGCCGGCTCGATCGACGAAGCGGCGCAGATGATCGAAGCGGGCGGCGTCCGGCGGATCGTCACCGACGAAGCGACGATTGCCATGGACGGGGATGTGGACGCCGCGATCGGGCGTTTCGCCGGTGTACCGGTGTCGTTGCTATGGACAAACCCGGAAACGACTGACCGCACCCGGTTAACCGCAGCAGGCGTAGATCAAGTGATTGCCAAGCCGATTGCCGGGGCGGCACTGGTGCAGACGATCGTTTCGGTAGCGCAAAATGAAGATGTTGATAGTCGGGCTGCGTAGGCGGATAGGGGGAACAACCATGCTATCTGATATGCCTTGCCCGACGGCCCAAATGAGGTCGCTGCGATGAACGTGCTTTTCATCGAGGACGATCCGATGAATCGGCGAGTCGTCGCCGACATGCTCGACGTGGCGGGGGCGGCAATGACCGAGGCGGAAAGCGCTGAGATCGGTCTCAAACTGATCGAAGAACGCGATTTCGATATGGCGTTGGTCGACCTGCGTATGCCGGGGATGGATGGCATCACCGCGATTCAACGCATTCGCGGACGTCCCGATGCCAAGGCGAAGTTGCCGATCATCGTGGTTACCGCCGATACCGCGATCGATCTGCGCGAACGCTGCATCGCGGCCGGCGCCAATGAGGTGCTGTTCAAACCGGTGGCGATGGACGCTCTGTTCGAGGCGATGGGGCGCATTCTCGCCGGCGGCGAGGGGGATGTGATCCTTTAGCCATTTCGGCTCGCCCACAGCCGTGGCAAGAGCGCTGCCATGATCGAACGTCCTTCCGCTGAATCACGCCCGCTTGGTAAAAGCGGCATCCTTGTCTCACCCATTGCCTGGGGTATGTGGCGGCTGCGCGGTGACGACGTCGCCGGCGCTCACGCGCTGATCGAGGCGGCGCTCGACAGCGGAATCACGCTCTTCGATACGGCCGACATCTATGGCTTCAACGGCACCGGCGGATTCGGCGATGCCGAATCAGCGCTTGGTCGCGTGCTGGGCGAGGCGCCCGAATTGCGCGCGTCTATGGTGGTGGCGACGAAGGGAGGGATCATCCCTGGCGTGCCGTACGATTCGAGTCCCGCCTATCTCGATCGCGCGCTCGATGCGTCGCTGCGACGCCTAGGCGTCGAACAAGTCGATCTCTGGCAGGTCCATCGGCCCGATCTACTCGCGCATCCACAGGAATTGGCGGCAACGCTTGAGAAAATGATCGCCAGCGGGAAGACGCGTGCGGTCGGTGTGTCCAACTTCACGCCGGCGCAGGTCGCGGCGCTGGAAAGCTTTCTCACGATTCCGCTGGCGAGCACGCAACCCGAATTCTCGCCGCTCCACACTGATCCCTTGTGGGATGGCACGCTCGACCTGGCGATGGCACGCGATCACGCCGTCCTGGCCTGGTCGCCGCTCGGCGGAGGGCGGCTCGGCCAGGACGGGCCGGTTGCCGCGTTGCTCGCGGGGAAGGGGGCGCAATATGGTGTCTCCGCGGCGGCGGCAGCCTATGCGTGGCTGATGGCGCATCCCGCGCGGGTCATTCCCATCGTCGGCAGCCAGCGCGTCGAGCGAATTCGCGAGGCGCGCGATGCCTTCGAAGTCGAATGGACGCGCGCCGAATGGTATGCGGTCCTGCAGGCATCGATGGGGAAAAAACTACCCTGACCGTTCGGCGGCAAAAGCGCGTCGATGGAGGCCCGTGCCGGAATCGAACCGGCGTAAACGGATTTGCAGTCCGGTGCGTAACCACTCCGCCAACGGGCCTCGTAGGCGTGGTAAGGCGCGGGGCTTTGCGCATCGGACCGCCTCAAGTCAACAGCAGCTTTATATGACGACTATAATTTAATGCGCTATTGCGGGTTGGCGTGCGGCGCGGCGCACCATATAGCAGCCGAGCGGCATGAAGTGTGTTGCATACGTAAAACAGTTATGCGATTGGGCGGGCTATGAACAACTTGGCGCCAGAAACGATCGGCGACGACGTCAGCTTCGAGGCGATGCGCCATGCGATGGTGCAGAGCCAGTTGCGCACTAACGCGGTTAACGATCCGCGTGTGGTGACCGCGATGGGCAGGATCCCACGCGAGGCTTTCGTGCCCGAAGCCGCACGGCGGCTGGCTTATCGCGACACCGCCGTAGCGGTTCGCAATGGCCGCTATCTCAATCTGCCGATCGCGACCGGCAAATTGTTGACCGAGGCGTATCTGGAATCGACCGACAAGGTTCTGCTGATCGGCGCCGCCGGCGGTTATACCGCTGCAGTGCTGTCCGGCCTGGTCCGCTCGGTCGTCGCGGTCGAAAGCGATGCCGACCTTGCCGCGCATGCCCGCGCCGCGCTGGAGGGGTACGACAATGTCGAGTTGGTGGAGGGGCCGCTCGATCAGGGCCATCAAGCAGGCGCGCCTTATGACGTGTTGATCGTCGATGGTTGTGTCGAGGCACTGCCCGAATCGCTGGTCGGCCAGATTGCTTCCGGAGGGCGTGTCGTGACCGGGCTCCGCGAACGTGGCGTATCGCGCCTCGCGTCGGGGCGCACGATCAAGGGAGCGTTCGGGCTACGCGCTTTCGCCGACGTGGATTGCGTCGCGCTGCCCGGTTTTTCGGCGCCGCGGGGCTTCGCCTTTTGAAAGAAATGGGCGTTTTGAAAGAAATGGGGATTTGATGCGCGTTTCCGTCCTGCTTGCTGGTGTAGCCATGGTGACCGTCGCTATCGCGCCGGCTGCCGCCGACACGCTGCGCGAAGCGCTCGTCAAAGCGTACAACACCAATCCGGGACTGGCGGCGGAGCGCGCCAATGTCCGCGCATCCGATGAGAACGTCCCGATCGCCAAGGCGCAGGGACGTCCCAATGTCGGTGTTTCGGGCAATTATACCGAGAATGCGCTGAACAGCAGCCAGAACAGCTTGTTGTCGCCTGATCGCCAGCTTCAGGCGAACGCACAACTGGCGGTTCCGGTTTATAGCGGTGGTCGCGTCCGCAACTCGATCAAAGGGGCGGAAACGCGAGTCGAAGCGAGCCGGATGCAATTGCGCGGCACCGAATCGGACACTTTTGTCGGCGTGGTCGGCGCGTATATGGATGTGATCCGCGACGAGGCGATCGTCGGATTGAACAAGGAAAACGTGAAGGTGCTGGAGGTCAACCTCCAGGCAGCCAAGGATCGTTTCCAGGTCGGCGACCTGACGCGCACCGACGTCGCGCAGTCCGATGCGCGCCTGTCGGTCGCGCGCGGCCAGCTGGAGCAGGCGCAGGCGCAGCTCATTTCGAGCAAGGAAAGCTATATCCGCGTGGTCGGGACACCGCCGGGCCAGTTGGAAGATCCGCCCGCTTTGCCGAACCTGCCCAATGCGCCAGACGACGCGGTCGATGTCGCGCTCAAGAACAACCCGGTGCTGCTCGCAGCGCAGCGGAACAGCGATGCCACGCGCTTCGACATTGATGCCGCGAAAGGCGCGCGGCTGCCGACGCTGAGCGGCGTCGTCGGCGGCAATTACTTCAATTACCTGGGCTCATACGGCTCCGGCACCAGCCCAAAGCCGGGCCAAACCGGATCGGCGGGCACCGTCGGACTGCAATTCTCCGTCCCGCTCTATCAGGGCGGCGGCCCGTCGGCCCAGGTTCGCCAGGCGCAGGCCCGCCGCGCACAGGCGCTCGAACAGGCGACGGATACCGAGCGCGGCGTGATCGCGCAGGCGCGCTCGGCTTACGCCATCTGGAAGTCCTCGCTCGAGGTGATCGCTTCGTCGCAGCGCGCGGTCGAGGCCAACAAGCTGAGCCTCGAAGGCGTTCGCGCCGAGAATAGCGTCGGCAACCGCACCATCCTCGACATCCTCAACGCCGAGCAGGAATTGCTCAACAGCCAGGTGACCTTGGTGACCGCGCAGCGCGACGCCTATGTCGCCGGCTTCGCCTTGCTCGCGGCGATGGGGCAGGCCGAAGCGCGCGACCTCGGTCTCGAGGGTGGCACGCTCTACGATCCGCTGACCAACTACAAGCGGGTCAAGGGCAAATGGAGCGATTGGGACATCGATCCGGCTTATAAGCCGATCGGCACCAGCACCCGCGATACGCCGCCGCAGGACTCCTCGCAAAAGCGTCCGCTCGACCCTCAGTTGAACGCCCCGGTTGACACGGCCCCCGATCGTCCCGCAAACGAGACCAAATAACTCGCGATTTGCGCGGGTTCGTGCGTCGTCAGGAAGCAGGCCGCCTATGGGGGATGTAAGCGCCGAGCCGTCGATGGAGGACATCCTGTCCTCGATCAAACGGATCATTGCCGAGGATGTCGAAACCGGCGGAGCGTCGCGCGCGCGCCGGCGGCCGACGCCTCAGCCGATTCCTGCCGGGGCCGCGGAAGAGGATGACGTGCTCGAGTTAAACGAGCCCGCGCCCGATTCGGACATGGCGTCGATTGCGACGCCGGTTGCCGCGACGCCGGCGCCCGGTGTGCCTGCCGAAAAGATCATCTCTGATGAAGCAGCCGAAGTCAGCCGCGCGCGGCTCGCCAGCCTGTCGCGGCTCGTCATCAAGCCCGAAGTCGCGGGCAGCGACACGCTCGAAGGCCTGGTGCGCGAGATGTTGAAGCCAATGCTGCGCGACTGGCTCGACGCGAATCTGCCGGATCTGGTCGAAACGATGGTCGCCAAGGAAATCGCCCGGATCACCGGCCAGCGCTGAGCAGAGACGAAGCGAGTTTTCGGTACGACGGGTAGTTGCTCGCGCACCCCCCATCTGCTCTATCTCGCGTCATGAACAAGCTTCTCCTCGCGAGCGTCGCGCTCGCTTCGTTCGCTTTCCCTGCAACCGCGCGCCAACTGACGATCGAGGACGTGACGATGCTCAGCCGCGTCTCGTCGCCGGTAGTGTCGCCCGACGGCCATTGGCTGGTCTGGCAGCAGCGAGAAACCGACCTGGCGGGTGACAAGGGGCGTTACGACTTGTGGCGGCTCGACCTGACCGCGAAGGGTGCGAAACCCGAAAAGCTGATCGGCGAATGGGAGGTAAACGAGACCAGCCCGCAATTCTCGCATGACGGCAAGACCATCTGGTTCCAGTCCGACAAGGGCGGCGAGGACAATGTCTGGGCGATCGCGGTCGCCGGCGGCGCGCCGACCCAGGTCACCGACCTCAAGGGCGGGATCGGTGGGTTCAAGGTCGCGCCGACCGAAGACAAGATGCTGATCTGGGCCGATCGCCTGCCCGGCGCGCCGTCGAGCGAGCCGGCGATGGTCAAGAAGCGCGACGATGCCGGCAATGGCCGCACTTTTGACCAGATGTTCATCCGCCATTGGGCAAGCTGGGCGGACGGTACGCGATCGCAGCTGTTCGTGCTGCCGATGGCAAACGGCAAGGCGACCGGCTACGGCAAAGCGATCGAAGGCGCGCTGGTCGGCGATTCCCCGTCCAAGCCATTCGGCGGTGGCGAGGAAGTGTCGTGGTCGGCCGACGGCAAGACGGTGTTCTTCGCCTTGCGCGAGGCGGGCCGGATCGAGCCGCTATCGACCAATCTCGATATCTTCGCGGCGCCCGCCGACGGATCGGCCGCGCCGACCAATCTGACCGACGCCAATGACGGGATGGACAATCTTCCCACCGCATCGCCCGACGGCAAATATCTCGCATGGTTCGCGATGAAGCGCCCCGGCTACGAAGCCGATCGTCAGGTGCTGATGGTGCGCGATCTGGCGAGTGGCCAAGTGCGCGCGCTGACCGAGGGCTGGGATCGCTCGGTCGGCTCGATCGCGTGGAGCGACGACAGCAAGACCATCTACGTCACCGCCGAGGATACGCAGGAAACGCCGATCTTTGCGATCGATCTCAAGTCGGGCAAGCCGACACGGTTGACGCAGGAAGGCAACGTTTCCGCTGTCGTACCGACCGCCAAGGGTCTGGTCTATGCGATGAACTCGCTGACCGCGCCCGACGACTTCTACTGGCTGGCGGGCAAGAAAAGCGCGCGGCTGACCAGCGTCAATGCCGACAAGCTCGCCGGGATCGACATGCCGACGGTCACGCGGTTCAGTTTCTCCGGGGCGAATAACGACAAAGTGTGGGGCTATGCCGTCAAGCCCGCCGGCCTTGCCCAGGGCACCAAGGCGCCGATTGCGTTCATGGTCCATGGCGGTCCTCAGGGGTCGAGCAATAATAGCTGGTCGTACCGCTGGAACCCCGCCTTGTTCGCCGGCGCCGGCTATGGCCTAGTCGCCGTCGATTTCCACGGCTCGACCGGGTACGGCCAGGGCTTCAGCGACGCGATCCGCAACAATTGGGGGGGCTGGCCGCTCGAGGACCTAAAGAAAGGCCTCGACGCCGCGACGACAAAGTTCGCCTGGCTCGACGGCAACAACGCTTGCGCGCTCGGTGCTTCCTATGGCGGCTATATGATGAACTGGATCGAGGGCAATTGGCCCGATCGCTTCAAGTGCATCGTCCAGCATGACGGCGTATTCGACGCCCGCGCCATGGCCTACGAAACCGAGGAACTCTGGTTCGACGAATGGGAGCATGGCGGGCATCCCTATTACGAGGATCCGGCCGCGTTCGAGAAGTGGAACCCGGTCAACCTGGTCGACAAGTGGAAGACGCCGCAGCTCGTGATCACCAGCGAGGGCGATTACCGTATTCCCTACACCCAGGGCATCGCCGCCTTCACCGCGCTCCAGCGCCGCGACATCCCGTCGCGCCTGATCGTCTTCCCGGGCGGCAGCCATTGGGTGCTCAACCCCAAGGAGAGCCGTCAATGGTATCGTGAGGTGCTCGGCTGGATGGGCAAGTGGACAGGGAAGGGCGCTAACTAGCCCGCGCCTTTCCTCGACAGCGGCGGATCAACACCGAGTAGCGGAGGCGGGCGCATGCCGACGAAGACGGCGCGGGCCTCTGGACTCTCATGCCGCAAGTGTACGACCAGCATGGTGCGAGATTGCAACGTATAGATCGCTAAAGATTTCGACAGCGCCGCCGACGACGCTCAGTCCAAAGCGATGTCCGTAAACGACGCGGACATCGACTATGCATCGCAGGGATTTCATCAAGGTAGCGGCGGCAACGGCGGCGCTCGCGGGCATCTCGCGGCGGGCGTTTGCCAGCCCCGATTCCGATCGAACTAGATTGGCCGAGTGGCGCGGCAGTCAGCGCTTCGCCCGGACGGCGTTCGGCTCGATCGCCTATGTCGACAGCGGCGGCGGCGACGAAGTGCTGTTGCTGCACGGCTATCCGTTGTGCGGCTTCCAATGGCGGCACGCACGCGAACAACTCGATCTGTCCTATCGCTGCATCGTGCCGGACTTCATGGGTCTCGGCGCGACCGACGTGGCAGAGGGGCAGGATCTGGGTGCGCCCGCGCAGGCGGCGATGATCGTGTCGCTGCTCGACGCGCTGAAGGTTCGCCGCGTGCATGTCGTCGCGAATGACAGTGGGGGGGCGGTCGCACAGTTGCTGGCGGTCCATCATTCGACGCGGGTCCGGTCGTTAATCCTGACCAATTGCGATACCGAACGGCAAAGTCCGCCGCCCGCCATGCTGCCGGTGATCGAGCTTTCGAAGCAGGGCAACTATGCCCAGCAATGGCTGGCGCCGTGGCTGGCCGACCGCGCTCATGCCCGCGCGCCCGATCAGTTTGGCGGCATGTGCTATACCGACCCGGCCAATCCGTCCGACGCGGCGCTCGAAATGTATTTCGGGCCGCTGCTGTCATCACCGAAGCGCCGGCGCCAGGTCGAGGCGCATGCAATTGCGCAGGGCCGCAATGCGCTCGCGGGTATCACACCCATGCTCGGCCGTTGCGCGATCCCGACGCGGATTATCTGGGGCATGGCGGACACGATCTTCGCTCCCGACAACGCCGATTATCTCGATCGTGCCTTTGCCAAATCGCTGGGAGTGCGGCGTCTGGAGAAGGCCAAGCTCTTCTGGCCGGAGGAACGCCCCGACGTGATTGTCGAAGAAGGCGACCGGCTGTGGCGCTCGCTTGCCTCCTGACAGCAACAGCATCGAGGAAAATTTCGTGGGAAAATCCATTCGTCGGCGCCGCATGGGGTGCTGTGTGCTCGCCATCGCGATCATGAGCACCGCCATCACGCCTGCGCGGGCGTCCGATCATCTCGACACACCGGCAGTGATTGCCGATCCGCGCGCCGACATTGGCGATCTTTTCGCGTGGATTTCCCCGGATGGAAACGAGCTCGATCTCGTCATGACGATCGTCGGGCACAGCTTTTCCGACAAGCTGAGCTATGTCTTCCACATCGATAGCGGCGCGCGCTTCGGGCGAACCGCGGCATCCACCGTGCTGGTTTGCCGCTTTGCCAGCGCATCCGCCGCCGATTGTCGGCTGGGGAGCGGCGACCGGGCGCGCGGAGATGCGAGCAAGTCGGCGGGGCTGGTGAGCGGACGTGGCCATTTCCGGGTGTTCGCGGGGCTGCGCGATGATCCGTTCTTCAACAATGTTCGCGGTACGCGCGATGTCTATAATGTCGCGATCGCTGCGCTCGCGTCGGGTGCGCGCTACGACGCGTCGGGCTGCCCCGGCTTCAGCGCTGCGCAATCCGCTGACATTTTGCGGCATTGGAAGAGGACCGATGGCGGTCCAGCGACCAATTTCCTGCGCGGCTGGACTCCGGATTCGATCGTCGTCTCGATCAAGCTCGCGGCAGTCACCAGGGGAGGGCCGATGCTTGCGGTCTGGGGCGCGACCGTCGGACCCAAGGGACAAATCGACCGCGCCGCGCGGCCGCTGACGGGCAACGCACTGCTGGCGACGCTGGGAGCGGCCGACGAGAGCAATCGCCTGAAGGAGCGCTACAACGCAGCCACGCCGGCGACGAGCGCGTCTTTCGTTCCGGCGGTCGCCCAGGGCATCGCGCTTTACGACGGGTTCGACGGCCGGTGCGGGGATAGTCTGCTGATCGACCGCAAAGCCCCTCCAGCGCAACGTTATTGGCCGCTTGCCCGGCTGCTTGCCGATGATCGCCTGTGGCTCAACAGCCGGTCGGCCGTCTGCACCCAATTGTTCGCGGTAGAGCGTGCCGCGCTCAACGGCGAAAAGGCGCTCGCGAGCGATTGCGGTGGACGGACGATCAATTACGACGCGGTCAACGTCTATCGCTCGCTGCTTGCCGACGGCTCGACCACGAAGATCGACGACGGCGTGCATGCCGACGACAAGGCACACTCGACCACGATCTTTCCCTTTCTGGCCGCGCCGGATGCGGTATCCGTCGGCAAATGACCCGCGCTCGTTTCGTCGCGCGGGCATTGGCGCCCGCGATGGGACTGGTCGCGGTGCCGGCGGCGGCGCATACCGGAACCGGGCTGGCCGGTGGCTTTGTATCGGGCTTCGCCCACCCGCTGAGCGGACCCGACCATCTCCTGGCGATGGTGTCGGTCGGGCTGTGGGGCGCCTTTCTCGGGCGCCCGCTGGTCTATGCACTGCCGGTCGTCTTCCCGATGATGATGGTCGCGGGCGCCGTAGTCGGCATGGCTGGAATTGCCATTCCCTCCACCGAGATCGGCATAAAGCTGTCGGTGATGGTGCTGGGCGGGTGCATCGCGCTGGCGCTTCGCGCGCCTGTCTGGATCGCGGCATCGATCGTCGCCGTGTTCGCGATCTGCCATGGCTACGCCCATGGCCGCGAATTGCCGTCGGCCGCCGATCCGATGGGCTATAGTGTCGGCTTCGTGCTGGCGACGGGCTTGCTGCATGTCGCCGGCATCGCGCTCGGATCGCTCGAGGCACGACGCGGGGGAACGCCGGCGATCCGCTTGGCCGGCGGTGCGATTGCGGCGATCGGAGGCGTCTTCCTTTTGGGCGCCGTTATGCGATGAGGGACCCCGGATTATTGGTGATGCTGCTGGCTACCGGCGCCGGATTGGTGTTGGGTCCGCAGCGCTGGAAAGCGACGCTTGCCGGCGCCTCGGCATCGATACTGGCGATGCTCGCGACGTTGGCCTTCGTCGTCGCGCTGCCGGCCGATATCGTCTGGAGCGTCGCCTGGGCAGTCGTTGCGGCAATGGCAATCGCGACTTGGCTTCCTCGTCTTGGAGCGGCGTTGCCGGTCGCGCTGGCCTGTTCCGCCGGCGCCGTCGGAGGTGGCCTCTCGGCGACCGTACCGAACCAGCTCCTCTTCGTCGCGATACTCGCTCTTTCGACCGTCATGACTGCGGGGGGCGCCCGGCGTGACTGGGCGCTTGCACCGAAGGTGGTTGCAGGCTGGCTGCTCGCGATCGCGGCGCTGAACGCAACGCTTACGGTCCTGCCGGTCACGCCGGGCTACCTTCCCGATCATATGGAGTGAGTCGATGCTCGTTCGCTTCGCCTTGACGACATTCGCGCTGGTCGGTGCGACCGCCGCGCTCGCGCATGATTTCTGGCTACAGCCGGTCCGTTGGCGGCTCGATCCGCAACGACGTGCCGGCCTGACGCTCCAGGTCGGCCACGGTTCTTACCGGCAACGCTCGCCGATCTCCGCGTCGCGCATCCTGGCCTTTTACGGCGTGACCCCTGACGGACGAAGGGTCGACCTGCGCAAGCAGCTCCACCCCGGCGCGACGGCCGACGACGCGACCGTGTCGTTCGGCCGGCCCGGCACCTATGTCCTCGCGCTCGAAACCGATAATCGCGCCGAGAGCCATTTGCCCGCGATCCGGTTCAACGACTATCTGAAGGTCGAGGGGCTGACGCCGGCGATCGAACTGCGCGCTCGCAACGGACGCACCGATACGGATGGCGCCGAGAATTACAGCCGCCACGCAAAAGCGATCGTGCAGGTCGGGCCAGTCGATCCGCGCGGCCAGGTTCAGATAACCAGGCCGCTAGGCCTGTCGCTCGAAATCGTCCCGGAGAGTAGCCCACTGACCAGGCCGGGGGGAGGGACCCTGCCGGTCAGGATCTTCTATCGCGGCCGCTTGTTGCCGGGCGCATTGGTCAAGCTGACCAACCTCGACCATGATGCCGAGCCGATCGAGGTGCACCGGACGGATGCTCGCGGCCGGGCAATATTCGCGATGCCGGGCCGTGGCGCCTGGCTGCTCAACGTGATCTGGACGCGGCCGCGGCCGCGCACCAGCCTGACCGATTTCGAAACCGACTTCTCCAGTCTCAGCTTCGGCGTCAGCGAGTGAAGGGGATAACCTTGCGCTTTTGCGATATGAGTCCTTGCGACTCGATGGAGCGAAGCAGGGCTGACGGCGTGAGCAATCAGGCGATGGACGACGAATTGTCGGTTCGCGTGCTGCTGGAGACCAGCACGCTTGCCATCCGGGACGTGCAATGTCGCGGCACCTGTCGTCACGCCTCGCCGAGCGAATGCGCGACTATGACGCACCTCGTCTATCCCTATCGTGGCGCTTTCATGCGGCATGTCGGCCGAACCGAGACACTCGCCGAGCCCAATCAACTCATCTTTTTCAACGATGACGAGGAATATGGCATCAGCCATCCGGTCGGCGGCGGCGACGCCTGCCTGTCGATCGCGATCGAGCGGGAACTGCTGAGCGAGCTCGCGCCACGCGACCAGACCAAGGGCGGAGCGTCGATCACGTTCAGGCATGCGCGTCGTGGGATCGATCCCGGCGCGCAGGCACTCGTCGCTACGCTGCGCCATGGGCTCGGCCGCGGCGCGATCGAGACGCTCGAGGCGGAGACGCTGGCGCTCACCCTGATCGAGCGGTCGTTGGGCGAAAAGACCTCGACGGCTCGGGCCACGTCATTCGGACGCAAGAAGCTGGTGGATCGGACGAAGATCCTGCTTGCCGCAAATCCGGGCCGGCGATGGACGCTCGCCGCGATAGCGAACGAGATCGGCGTCTCTCCCGTCTATCTCACTCAGGTGTTTGCCCAGGCCGAAGGCGTTCCGCTGTACCGGTACCAGCTGCGAGTTCGCTTGGCGCGCGCGCTCGATCTGATCGCCGAGTATGACGATCTCACCATGCTCGCGCTGGATCTCGGATTTTCGAGCCACAGCCACTTCACCGCCGCGTTTCGCCAGCATTATGGGCAATCGCCGACTGACTTTCAGCGCTCAACTGCCCTGCGGTGACGGCCAATCAACTGGAAATGAATAAGGCGCGCGCCGCCATATTCTAACGGAACGAGCGTCGCGTAGCGGGGATCAGCGCCCTGCCGTCCTTTCGTTCGGATCCAGCGCTACCGCTTCATCGCCAGCAATGCCTGCGCGCGCTTGAGATGCGGCATGTCGAGCATCGCGCCGTCTAGACCCACCGTGCCGGCGCCAGGATTGGCGTCGAACGCGGTCAGGACTTTCTTGGCATGGGCGATTTCTTCGGGTGATGGAGTGAAGGCGGCGTTGATCACCGGGACTTGGTCGGGGTGGATCGCGAGCATGCCGCGAAAGCCCGCACGGCGCGCTCGGCGGGCCATTTTCTCCAGACCTGCGGAATCGCGGAAGTCGCCGTGAATAGTCTCGATCGCGCTGACCGAGGCGGCGGCGGCGCCGGTCAGGCAGAGCGCGCGAAACATCTGATAGGGGAAGTCGTACTCGCCATCGTCGTCGCGGTTGCTGGTCGCGCCGAGCGCAGTGGCGCTGTCCTCTGCGCCCCAGCTCAACGCAGCAAGGCGCGGGCATCCGGCGTAATTGCCGACGTCGAACACGCCTGCGGCGGTCTCGGTCGCCAAGACGAACACCGGAATGCCGCCGAGCGGCAGGCCGGCGGCGGTCTCCAGCGCGGACAGGTAGTTGTTCAGCCGTTCGGCATCGGCGCGCGTCGCCTTGGGCAGCAGGATGCCGTCGGGGCGAGCCGGGATGATTGCGGCGAGATCCGGTAGCGCATGCGGCGTATCGAGCGGGTTGATCCGCACCCAATGCGGTTGGCGGCGATGCGTCGTCTTGAGGTGCGTGGCGACTGCGTTGCGCGCATCGGGCTTGGCGCTTTCGGTGACAGCGTCCTCGAGGTCGATGATCACCAGGTCGGCGGCGCTCAGGCCGGCCTTCTCCAGCTTGCGGGGCGAGTCGCCTGGGGCGAATAGAAGCGAGCGGGCGGCAAGCGGGACAATATTCATGGCGGCGTTCTGGCGCAGGTGAGCGATGTGCGCCAGCCCTCTCGCTTTTCGCGCGCGGCGAGACTAAGCACCATACCCGATATTCGATAAATGAGAGAATAGCCCATGCGCGAAGCCGTCATCGTCTCCACCGCCCGCACCGGCATCGGCAAGGCTAATCGCGGCTATTTCAACATCACCGAGGCGCCGGTAATCGGCGCGCATGTGATGAATGCCGCGGTCGAACGCGCCGGGATCGACCCATCGCGCATTGACGACGTGTTCTACGGCGCGGGCAACGAATGGGGGACGCAAGGCTATAATGTCGCGCGCAACACGATCTTTGCCGCCCGCTTGCCGACGAGCGTCCCTGCCTTCACACTCGACCGCAAATGCGGCTCCGGCCTCACCGCGGTCGCGCTCGCGGCGCGCGGGATCATATGCGACGAGCTCGACGTCGCGCTGGCGGGCGGGATGGAATCGATCACGCTGACCGCGAAACAGGCGGGCAAGCCGTATCAGAACCAGTCGGTGATCGCGCAGAAGCCATATGCCTATATGCCGATGATCGAGACCGCCGAGGTGGTCGCCGCGCGCTATGGCATCTCTCGCCAGGCGCAGGATGAGTTCGCTGCGCTGAGCCAGCAACGCGCCTACGACGGATTGCAAAAGGGCGCCTTTGCCGAGGAAATCGTGCCGATCACGGTCGAAAAGGCGACCTTCGACAAGGAAGGCAACCAGACCGGCACCGAACAGGTCACCGTCACCCAGGACGAAGGCATCCGCGGCGGCACGACCGCGGAAATCCTGTCGGGACTGCGCACCGTGTTCAAGGACGGCATGGTGATCAAGGAAGGCAAGTACGTCACCGCGGGCAATGCCTCGCAGCTCTCGGACGGCGCGGCGGCGCAGATCCTGATGGAGCGCAAGGCCGCCGAAGCCGAGGGCAAGGACATCCTCGGCATCTATCGCGGCTTTCAGGTCGCGGGTTGTGAGCCCGACGAAATGGGCATCGGGCCGGTCTTCGCCATCCCCAAGCTGCTCAAGCGCGCCGGGCTCAAGATCGAGGATATCGGCTTGTGGGAGATCAACGAGGCGTTCGCCTCGCAATGCCTCTATTGCCGCGACACGCTGGGGATCGATCCCGCCAAGATCAACGTCAACGGCGGCGCGATCGCGGTCGGGCATCCGTTCGGGATGACCGGGTCGCGGCTGACCGGACACGCGCTGATCGAGGGCCGCAAGCGCGGGGTGAAGTACGCCGTGGTGTCGATGTGCACCGCCGGCGGCATGGGCGCGGCGGGGCTATTCGAGATTCCCTGAGGTCGCCTACAGCATCCCGATCTGCTTCATCCAGCGCTCGACCAATTGCGGCCAGATCCCAACCGGCTCATTCTTCTTGCGTAATCCGAAAGCGTGGCCGCCTTTCGCGAACAGGTGCATTTCAGTGGACACGCCGGCCTTGTCGAGCGCGCTGGCGTACATCAGGCTGTTGCAGACCGGGTCGATCGGATCGTTCCAGGCCTGCGCGATGAAGGTGGGCGGCGCGGTCTTGAAGATCGGCAGCGTGGGGTCGAACTTGCCGTGGCGACAGATATGGCCGGGATAGAGCGCGACCGCGAAATCGGGCCGGCTGCTGATGCGATCAATCGCATCGACCGGCTTGTACGCGGGCGTCAGGATATTGCTGGTCTGCGCGACCAAATAACCGCCTGCGGAAAAACCCATCACGCCGATCTTGTTGGGGTCGATGTTCAGCTCTTTCGCCTTGGAGCGAACCAGCCGGATCGTCCGCTGCGCGTCCTGTAGAGCGCGCATGATCTTGGGCGTGATGTGACGCTGAAGCCCGTCGTCCCAATAGTCGTTGCCGCCGGGCGCACGATATTTCGAGACGATGCAGGTGATTCCTTGGACGGTCAGCCAGTCGCAAATCTCGGTCCCTTCCAAGGTTATGAAAACCTTCTGGAACCCGCCGCCGGGGAAGACGATCACGGCGGTACCTTTATTGCGGCCGCTCGGCGGCATGATCGTCATCGTCGGCACGGCAATGTCGAGCACTGCCTCCGACTTGCCGCCGAATTCCGGCGGTTCCTTATAGGTCTCGACGTTCTCGGGCGGTTGCGGCCTGAGCGTACCGTCGGGCGCGTTGCCTGGCCATATCGGAACCTGTTTCAGGCCGGCGCGCGGCTGCCAAACGCCGACCCTTTGGCCCGCGGCGGGTTCGAGAGCGACCGCGGCGGTCGGGGCTGTTTGGATTAGCGGGGCGCGCGACTGGGTGTGGGCGGTGGCCGTCATTGCTACGGCCGCCAGGATCGCTGCAACACCCATGACTCGATTCATCCTTCACCTCCTCTATGGAACGGGGAGGGATAGGAATGCGGTCCCGCGCCGACAAAGCATCGTTTCTCCACGGAGCCATGAATCGGTTTCATGGATGGCCGGGAAGAGCGTAGGCTGCGGATCAGGTCCGCTTGGGTGGGAGCAAGCTTTTCTCCGCCGCGGCGCAGCTTGTTGTGGATAAGCGCCACCCCAGATTTGCGCAAAAGCGCCCTTCGCCCCTAGGACATCCCGCATGACTACCTACACGACCCGCATGCTCATCCTCGGTTCGGGCCCTGCCGGCCTGTCGGCGGCGATCTATGGCGCCCGCGCCGGGATGGAGCCGATCGTCGTCCAGGGCATCCAGCCCGGCGGCCAGCTGACCACCACCACCGATGTCGAGAATTATCCCGGCTTCCGCGAGGTGATCCAGGGCCCCTGGCTGATGCAGGAGATGCAGGCCCAGGCCGAACATGTCGGCACGCGGATGATGTGGGACACGATCGTCGAGGTCGACCTGACCCGGCGTCCGTTCCGCCTGATCGGCGACAGTGGCGAGGTCTATGTCGGCGACGTGCTTGTGATCGCCACCGGCGCGCAGGCCAAATGGCTCGGGCTCGACAGCGAGGAAGCGCTGAAGGGCAAGGGCGTCAGCGCCTGCGCAACATGCGATGGCTTCTTCTATCGCGGCAAGAAGGTCGCGGTGATCGGCGGCGGCAATACCGCGGTCGAGGAAGCGCTCTACCTGACCAACCACTCGCCCGACGTGACCTTGATCCACCGCCGCGATTCGTTCCGGGCGGAGAAAATCCTCCAAAAGCGCCTGTTCGCTAATGAGCGGATCAAGGTGCTGTGGAACAAGGAGGTCGAGACCTTCGTCGATGGCGGCGGCACGGCCGGCCTGGTCGCGCTGGAGTTGCGTGACACGGTGACCGGCGAGCTCTCACGGCTGGATGTCGAGGGCGGGTTCGTCGCGATCGGTCACCATCCGGCGACCGAACTGTTTCGTGGGCACCTCGAGCTCGACGCCGACCATTATATCAAGGTAGAGACCGGCACGACGCGGACCAGCGTGCCCGGCGTGTTCGCGTGCGGCGACGTGATGGACAAGGTCTACCGCCAGGCGGTCACCGCCGCCGGCACCGGCTGCATGGCGGCGCTCGACGCCGAGCGCTTCCTGGCCGAGGCCGATTTCGAAAAGGTCGCCGAAGCGGCCGAGTGAGGTCAGGTGGTTGCCGGCTCGGTTTTCGGGTCGGCATGCTCGCCCTCGGCGACGTCATGTGGGACGTTCCAGCCGAAATACACCTCGACCTCGACGATCTTCCCGTCGCGAAGGGTGTGAGCTTCGGTGTTGCGGAAACGCCTGCCGCTGACCGTGCCGATATACGTGACGAACACCGCGTCCCCGTCCGTCGCCATGCGCACGATCTCGAAATCCTCCATGTTGCGGCTGTTGGGCCAGCAGAGGCGGAAATAGGTGTCGCGGTCGATCCGGTTGTCGAGCGGGCTGGAGAAATGGAAGTCCTCGGCGATCAACTGTTCGATCGTCTCGCGATCCTTGTCGACATAGGCTTGCAGCGTGCCGCGGACGACGTCTTGGTTGGAAAACATGGGATAGCTCCCGTCACGTTACGGCTAAACGCGAAGGCGAGCGGGACGTTCCCGCCTTAGGCGCTTCGGATCACAGCCAGAATCTGATCGCGCAGCCAGTCGCCGTCGCCCGGTCGTGCAAAACTGTGGCTGTCGGTTGCGCGATGATGGATCGTATCCGCCTCGTGCCACGCATGCTCGAAACGGATCGCGGTATTGTCGCGCTGGGCTAGCAGGATCGTGCGGGGAGTATCGACCATCGCCACCGCCATCCGCGCAGCAATCGGATTTGTAGCTTCTTTCGATTTGGAAGAAGCCTTGCGTAACCCTTTGATCGCTTTTCCGATATTTATTCCACCGGACAAGGCGCGAAGCCATTGGCGTGGATCGCGCGCGCGGTCGGCATAATGCGACCGGATGGCGGAGGCGGGGGGCAAGGCATCGTCCTCGTCGCCGACCCAGGGATTGGCAAGGACCAGCGCATCGATCCCGGCACCGCGATGGAACAAGGCGAGCGCGGTGGCGGCATCGCAATTGCCGAAGGCGACGACGCGAGTCAGCTGCGGTGCCAGTGTGCGGAAAGCGCGAACTGCGGCGGCGATGTCGGGCCCGCTATCCTGATAGCCATGATTGGCGCCGTCCGAATCGCCGATCCCGCGCCGGTCGAAGCGGAACACCGGGATGCCAGCGGCGGCGAGATCGGCGGCAAGCAGCGCCATGCCGCGATGCGCGCCGCAGCGCAGTTCGTTGCCGCCCGACACGATCAGCAACCCGCTCGTATCTGTGGCATCGTCGAGCGTGCCGATCAGCGTATCGCCCTCGCAGGGAAAATTGGTCAGCTCGCGCATCGCGCGATCCAATCGGCGATATCGTCCGCCAGCAGGTCGGCGAGCGCGGGATCATCGCCCGGCTCGCTCTGGCGCCAGAGCGGTGCGCCGGCGACTTTGCGGTCGGCGACCGCAGGGTCGGTCTCGAGCCGGACGACGCGGACCGCGCCGTCGCGCACGCAATCGGCCGCGTTGAGATCGCGGATCAATGTGCGCGATAACGTATTGCCGGCGATCGTCACCGCGTTACCCTCGTCATTGTAATTGCCAAGGTCGATCTCGATCCGCTCGCCCGCGGCCGCACTGGTGCGGAGCAGTTCGCGGACCAGGGCCTCGCCTTTGGCGGGGGCGAGTTGCCAGCGCGATACCGCCTTGACGTCATGATCGAGTAACGCCCCGCCGCGACACGATAAAATGTGAACTGGGCGTTCGCCTGCGGCCGCGGTCGAAGCGGACGCCAACGCCGTGCGCCAGCCCGCCAGCATGGCGTTTTCAGTCGGCACCAGGCTCTCCCCTTGGCCGGGAAGGTCGGGGAGCGCGCTTGCGATGTGGCGCTCGGCGAGGCGGCGCAGCACCCCGCTGATGAAGGTGCGGGTGCGATTGGCTTCCTCGAACAACGGCAGAACCGCGACCACGATCGGGCCAGTGGTGGGGCCGAAGCGCATCATCGCCTCGCGCCCACCGGCCCAATCGTAGTGATCGATCATGTGGCGTTCCTCGCCGCGACCTTGGCCTCGGCGAAACGGCGAAGCGCACCAAAGCTTTCGAGCATCTCGCCATCGACCTCGTCATCCTCGATCAGGATGTGCAGCCGATCCTCGATCTCGGTCAGCACACCGGCGACCGCCATCGAATCGAGCTCGGGCAAGGCGCCGAACAGCGCTGTATCGTCGTCAAAGGCCGCGACGCGATCGGCGTCGAGCGCCAGGACATCCTTAAGAACGGCGCGCACGGTCTGGCCGACCGTCGACGGTGCGTGGTGCGTAGTCATCGTTTCGGCGCGTTACCGATAGGGGAGCGGCTTGGGAAGGGTGGGGCGATCGTTCTGACTCGCAGTCGACGTTGGTGACGTGTCCCAGGACATCCAGTCGTCATGCCGGGCTCGTCCCGGCATCCACCGCGCAACAAGGCTGGATTCGGATAATTGCACCGTGGACGCCGGCACAAGGCCGGCGTGACGACGTAGGGGTGCGAGAGTGTACCCTTGGGTGAAGCGCTTTGCCTCGCTATCAGAGCGGAATGATCCCACTAGACCCCGTGCCGCGGCCGCTCGATCACCTGACGCTGCGTGGGCGCGCTGGCGATCCGGCGCTGGCCACGCGCGATGGCATGCTCGATTTCGCTGGCCTGGAAGCAGCGGTCGGCGCGCTGGCCGGATGGCTCGCGGGGCAGGGGTTGGCCCAAGGCGATCGCGTCGCCACCTGGCTGCCCAAGACGCGCACGGCGTGCCTGATGCCGCTGGCGGCGGCGCGTGCCGGTTTCGTACATGTTCCGATAAATCCACAGCTCAAACATCTACAAGTACAGCATATTGTTTCCGACAGTGGTGCACTCTTGTTGATCACGCAAGGCGCACGCGCCGAAACGCTCGATGCGGAGAGCGTGAGGATCGTGACCGACGATCCGCAGCTTGACGGACCGGCGCTGCCGCCGTCAGACACCGATCCCGACGCCTTGGCGGCACTACTTTACACCTCGGGATCGACCGGGCGGCCCAAGGGGGTGATGCTCAGCCACGCCAATCTGTGGCTCGGTGCGATCAGCGTGGCGCATTATCTCGGCCTCAATCCCGCCGACCGCGTGCTCGGTGTGCTGCCCCTCAGCTTCGACTACGGGCAGAACCAGCTGTTCTCGACCTGGGCGGCAGGGGCGTGCGTGGTGCCGTTCGACTATCTGCTGCCGCGCGACGTCTATCGCGCGATCGAGCGCGAGCGGATCACGACGCTAGCCGGCGTGCCGCCGCTCTGGGCTCAATTACTTGATGTCGACCCTCACGAAATCGACACAAACACATTGAGAAAAATGACAAATTCTGGCGGGGCACTGACCCGGAGATTGATCGACGGACTGCGCGAGCGTTTTCCGCGCGCCGATATCTATCCGATGTACGGACTGACCGAGGCGTTCCGCTCAACCTATCTCGACCCAGCCTTGGTCGTGGACCACCCGGATTCGATCGGCCGAGCGATCCCCTTTGCCGATATCATGATCGTACGATCCGATGGCGCACGGGCGGCAGTCGATGAACCGGGCGAGTTGGTCCATGCCGGGCCCTTGGTAGCGCAAGGCTATTGGCGGGATCCCGAACGGACAGCGGCGCGCTTCCGGCCCGCGCCAGCATGGTCCCAAGCGGGTGGCATGGCGGTATGGTCGGGCGATACGGTGGTAGCGGACGCCGACGGGCTGTTGCGCTTCGTCGGTCGCGATGATGAGATGATCAAATCGGCCGGCAACCGCATCAGTCCCAACGAAATCGAAGAAGCGATCACCGCCGGCGGCGAGACGCGTGAGGCGGTCGCGATCGGCGTTCCCGACGAGCGCCAGGGCCAGGCAATACTGGTGGTGGCGAAGGGCGACGGGTCCGTCGAACCGGTCTTACGGGAGCGTCTACGCCGCGACTTGCCCAATTTCATGCAGCCGGCGCGCTATGTCTGGCTGGCCGAGTTGCCGCGCAACGCCAACGGCAAGCTCGATCGCGCTGGGTTGAGGGGGATGACGTCATGAAGCCAATGGGCGCGATCCCGCTGGAATTCCAATCGCTTCCCTTGACGGTCGGCGGCCGCTCGGTGGAAGAGTTGATCACGTCGTCGCCATTGTTTGTCTACGACACAGCGATAGTACGGAGCCGGGTTGCGCGGTTCCGATCTGCGTTTCCCGGCATCGACCTCCATTATGCCGTGAAGGCCAATCCCTTCGCTCCGTTGCTCGCGGCGATGGCGCCGCTGGTCGACGGGTTCGACGTCGCGTCCGCGGGCGAATTGGCTCGTGTCGTCGATCTCGACCGGGCGGCGAGTTTCGCCGGACCTGGCAAGGGCGATGCCGAGCTCGATGCCGCCATCGCGGCCGGGGTTACGATCAACCTGGAAAGCGAAAGCGAGGCGGATCGTGCGCTCGCCATTGCCGAACGGCGCGGTGTGGCGCCGCGACTCGCCGTCCGCGTGAATCCCGAATTCGAGCTACGCGGGTCGGGGATGCGGATGGGCGGGCGTCCCTCGCCATTCGGGATCGATGCGGATCGCGTCCCGGCGCTGGTGAAGCGCATCCTGGGGGGAGGCGCCGAATGGCGTGGGTTCCACATCTTCGCGGGATCGCAGGCGCTCGATCCCGCGGCGATCATCGACAGCCAGGCGCACACGCTCGACCTCGCCGTCCGGCTGGCTGAGGCAGCGGGGGCATCGCCGCCGCTCGTGAATCTCGGCGGCGGGTTCGGCATTCCCTATTTTCCCGGCGAGCAGGTGCTTGATATCGAAGCGATCGGTGCCGCGCTGACGCCAAGACTGACCGCGTTGCCCGATACGCGATTCGCGATCGAACTGGGACGCTGGCTGGTGGGCGAAGCCGGCGTCTATCTGACCCGGATCGTCGATCGCAAGGAAAGTCGGGGCGAAATCTTCCTGGTCTGCGACGGCGGCCTTAACCATCAGCTCGCCGCCACCGGTAATCTCGGCACCGTCGTCCGCCGCAATTACCCCGTCGCCGTTGCCACGGCTGCGCCAGACGCGGAGCGCGAAATGGTAAGCGTCGTCGGTCCGCTCTGCACCCCGCTCGATCGCCTCGCCGATCAGGTCGACTTGGCGGTGGCCGGCCCTGGTGACGTCATCGCGATCTTCATGGCGGGCGCATATGGACTTACCGCCAGTCCCTGGGAGTTCCTGGGTCATCGCAGACCCGCGGAGATCCTCGTCTAACTTACTCCTAACGCAATCTTTACCCCCGCGACCCCATAGCCAAGCCCGAAGTCTGCGCGTGCCGGAGTGACGTCACCGGTCCAGCCGTGCGCAGGCGGGAGGCTGATTATGAGTTTCGTGAAGTTTTCCAAGGCCTTGATTCTCGTAGGTGCGAGCGCCAGCGTGCTGACGGGATGCGCCGGCGGCGGCGGTGCCCAATTGCCGCCCGCATCGTTCGTCGGATCGCGCGAACAGCCGAGCGAGGAATATGTGATCGGTCCGATGGACCAGCTCAATATCTTCGTGTGGCGCAACCCCGAATTGTCGGCGAAGGTCCAGGTGCGCCCCGATGGTCGCATCACCACGCCGCTGGTCAACGACATGCCCGCGGTCGGCAAGACCCCGGCGATGCTCGCCGACGACATGAAGATCGCGTTGGGTACCTATATCAAGGACCCGATCGTCTCGGTCATCGTCGAGAGTCCGCAGAGCACGTACAGCCAGTCGATCCGCATCGTGGGCGCGACCGAAAAGCCGGCATCGATCCCCTATCGCGCCAACATGACCCTGCTCGACGCGATGATCGCGGTCGGCGGCCTCAACCAATATGCCGCGGGCAACCGCGCGCGGCTGGTGCGCCAGGACCGCAATACCGGCCAGCAGCGCCAGTATAACGTCAAGCTCGGCAAGTTGCTCAAGGACGGCGACCCGTCGGCGAACGTCAAGCTCGAGCCGGGCGACGTGATCATCATCCCCGAATCGATGTTCTGACGGAGGCCCTGAAACCGTGAACGGCCTTTATGACGAATTTCGCGTCGCGCTGCACGCGATCTGGAACCGCCGCTGGATCGCGCTGGCGGCGGCCTGGGTCGTTGCGATTCTGGGCTGGCTGGCGGTCAGCCAGATGCCCAATCGCTACGAATCGAAAGCGCGCGTCTTCGTCCAGATGGGGCAGGTGCTGCCGTCCAAGATCGGCATCAGCGCGGCCGAGCAGCAGAACGACGTCGACACGATTCGCCAGACGCTGACCAGCGCGGTCAATCTGGAAAAGGTCGTGCGTGGCACCGACCTCGCGAACACCGTCTCGACCCCGCAGGAAATCGCCGACCGCGTCGCTGGCTTGCAGCAGGCCGTCAAGATCGTCGCTCAACAGAACAATCTGTTCGAGATCAGCGTGACCGCGTCGAGTCCAAAGCTGGCCGCGCAGATCAACCAGAAGCTGATCTCGATCTTCGTCGACCAGAATCTGGCCGACACCCGCAACGATACCCAGACCACGTTGCGCTTCCTCGACAGCCAGGTCGAGGATCTGCAGCGCCGCCTGAGCGATGCAGATGCCAAGCGCACCCAGTTCCAGACCCAATATCTCGGCTCGCTGCCGGGCACCGGCTCGCTGTCCGAGCGCATGTCGGCGGCGCGTACCCAGATGGCGCAGATCGACGGCGACCTCGCCGCCGCGCAGACCAGCCTCGCGTCGATCAACGGCCAGATGTCGGGCACTGCGGCGACCATTCCGGGCGTTGGCGGTGCCGGCAGCGCCGGTCCGGCGCGTGCGCGCCTTGCCGCGATCGAAGGCCAGCTCGCGGATGCGCGGGCCAAGGGCTATACCGACAACCATCCCGACGTGATCGCGCTCAACAGCCAGCTTGGCGCCGCGCGTGCGGCGGCGGCGCGCGAGCCGATGGTGGGCAGCTTCGCCGGTAACGGCCAGCCCAATCCGCAATATCTCTCGCTCAAGTCGATGCAGGCAGACAAGCAGTCGCAGGTTGCGGGGCTGTCACAGCGCAAGCAGCAGCTGCAGCACGACATGGACGCGATCACCAGCAAGCTGAACGGCGATCCCGCGGCGGCCAACGAGCAGAGCCAGATCGACCGCGATTACCAGGTGCTTAAGGACCAGTACGACAAATTGCTGAGCGACCGCGAGGACGTCCGCGTGCGGGCCCAGGCGCAGGCGCAGACCGATTCGATCAAGTTCAAGGTCATCGATCCGCCCGTGGCGCCTCGCGCGCCGACCGCGCCCAATCGTCCGTTGTTGCTGACCGGCGTGCTGCTCGCGGCGATCTTCGCGGGGGTCGGCGGGGCGTTCGCGCTGTCGCAGCTCAAGGCGACCTACGCCACCGCCGGGCGCCTCGAAAAGGCGACCGGGCTGCCGGTGATCGGGTCGATCAGCGAGCGCGTGTCGAGGGCGGAAGCCGACTTCAGGAAACGCAAGCTGCGCATGTTCGCGGGCGCCGCGGCCGCGCTGCCGGTCGCGTTCGTCAGCCTGCTCGGCGTGGAGATGCTGATGCGGGGGCTCGCGGCATGAACAAGCCGATCATCACCAAAAAGGGATCGCTGCTCGAGCGCGCGGCGGAAGTCTATGACTTCTCGGCGCGCCTCAACGCACGCGCGATTCCGGAAAGCGATTTACAGGCGCCGCCGGTGCTCAAGCCGGTCGCGCCTGTGCACGTCGCCGAGGCACCGAAGCCGACGGAAACGCCCAAGGTCGTTGCAGCGCCGGCGGAAACACTCGCCTCGCCCGTCGCTCGGCCGGCGCCAGTACCGCCGGCGGCTTTGCCCGTGGCGGGCCGCCAGGCCAAAGTCGATCGCGACCTGTTGGTGGAAAACCAGTTGCTCATCCCGGGCGCAGCGATCGGCGTGTTGGCCGAGGAATTCCGCCTCGCAAAGCGGCACCTGCTGCTGACTGCGCGCCAGCTCAATAAGCACGAGCCCGACAAGGCACGGACGATCCTGGTCTGTTCGGCCAAGCCCGGCGACGGCAAAACCTATTGCGCGATCAATCTGGCGATCTCGATGGCGGCGGAGCGTGACACGCGCGTGCTGCTGGTCGATGCCGATTTCGCCAAGCCTGGGATCATGGAGCGGCTCGGAGTCGCCGACGGTCCCGGTCTGCTCGATGCGCTCGCCGATCCCTCGATCGATATCGAGAAATGCGTCGTTGGCACCGACATTCCCAATCTCAGCCTGCTGCCCGCCGGCGCCCGGACCAATGCCGATGTCGAGCTGGTCGCCAGCGGCCGCACCCCCGATCTGATCGCGCGGCTGCTTGCCGCCGATCCGGAGCGCGTGGTGATCTTCGATTCGCCACCGGCGCTCTCGGCGTCGCCCGCTTCGGTCCTGGCGCTGCATGTCGGCCAGATCATGCTCGTGGTCCGCGCCGACAAGACGTCGGAAGGCGAGATCCGCGACACCGTGCAGCGGCTCGAGGGCTGCGAGCACATCCAGCTTTTGTTGAACAGCGTTGCGTTCGCCCCGGGGGGGGCTCGTTTCGGCAGTTATTACGGCCAGGAGGACGAGGGCCAATGATGCGCGTTATTTCCGCGGGGGTCGCGCTTGTGACGCTGCTGGCAGCAATGCCGGCAGCGGCGCAGGACGATGGGGGCAAGAGTCGGGGCAGAGACCGCAAGGTCACGATCGCGCCCTATATCGAGCTCAGCCAGGTGCTCACCGCCGACGTTCAGTCGGGCGATGTCCTGACCTATAGCTCGGCCGCGGCCGGGGTCGACGCGTCGGTCGAGATGCGGCGCGTGTCGGTCAATCTGTCGGCGCGCTACGAGCATCAATTCGCCTGGGACAAGAACAGCGGCGACGCCGATGTCGTTACTGGTCTCGCCAACGCCCAGGTGCGCGTGGCACGCGGGCTGTCGGTCGACGCGGGCGGCATCGCCACGCGCTCGCGCAATGATATTCGCGGCGCTGCGCCGGTGTTCTTCGGCAACGACCGCGACAATGTCAGCAACGTCTATTCGGGCTATGTCGGCCCGACGCTGACCACCGGCAGCGGGCCGGTTGCGATCAACGCGGCCTATCGCTTTGCTTATACCAAGGTAACCGAGCCGGGTCCCACCGGGGTCGCCCCGGGCAGCCCGCGGCTCGACTATTTCGACGATTCGAAGACGCAGATCGCGACCGCCTCGGTCGGCTTCAAATCGGGCACCGTGCTCCCGGTTGGCCTGACCGCGAGCGGCGGCTGGACCCGCGACGACCAGAGCCAGCTCGGCAACCGGTTCGATGATCTCTACGGCCGCGTCGACGCGGTCCTGCCGCTGTCAGGTAATATCGCGATCGTCGGCGGCGTCGGTTACGAAAAGCTGACCTCGAGCGCGCGCGATCCGTTGCTCGACACCGCCGGCGTGCCGGTCACCGACAGTCATGGCCGCTTCGTGACGGATCCCAACTCGCCGCGCCGTATCGCCTACAAAACCGACGGTATCTATTGGGATGCCGGCGTCATATGGCGCCCGAGCCCGCGCACCGCGGTCGAGGCGCATGTTGGCCGCCGGTACGGGTCGTGGAGCTATACTGGCTCGCTCAGCTACGCCCCGAGCAGAAGCGTCGGCATTCAGGTCGGCGTCTACGATACGGTCGAGACCTTCGGCGGCCAATTGCAGCGCAGCTTGCGCGGACTCCCCGCGCAGTTCACCGCGACGCGCGATTTGCTGGCCCAGCAATTCAGCGGCTGCACCTTCGGCACGACCGGCGGCGGCGCCGCGGGCGCGTGCATGAATTCGGTATTCCAGTCGGTGTCGACCGCGACCTATCGTTCGCGCGGGGTCGATGCGGTGGCCACCCTGACTCGCGGCACGTCCACACTCGGCTTCGGTGTGGGCTATTCGAACCGCAAATTCTACGCGCCCAACAGCCCGGGCGTGGTGATCATCGGCACCAGCGACGAGAGTTATTACGCGCAGCTGTTCTACTCGACCTCGATCGGCCAGCACACCTCGTTCAACGCCAATCTTTTCGCCAATTACTACGATAGCGGCCTTGCGCCGGGGATCTACAGCCTGGGCGCGACCGGATCGGTCTCGCGCAGCTTTGGTCGCCTCGGCACCACCGTCTCGCTTGGCGCCTATACTTTCAGCCAGAAGGGACAGGAGGACCAGACGACGGCGCAGGCGTCGCTGGGAGCACGTTACCAGTTCTGACCGGAGAGGCGGGTTCCCCGCCCGGAGACGAAGACGATGTATGACGACCATTACGGATTGAGCGGACGCCCGTTCGCGCTGACGCCCGATCCGAAATTCTGGTTCGATACCGCCACCCACCGCAAGGCGATGGCGTATCTAGGCTATGGCCTGAGCCAGGGCGAGGGCTTCATCGTCATCACCGGCGATGTCGGCGCGGGCAAGACCACGCTCGTCGGCCATCTGATGGCGACGATTGATCGCGAGCGGCTGCACGTGATCAAATTGGTCTCGAGCCAGGTCGATGGCGACGATCTGCTGCGGATCGTCGCGACTGGCTTGGGGGTCGAGACAGCGGGCTTGATGAAGGCGCAATTGCTCGTCGCGATCGAACGCGGACTGCATTCGATCGCCCGGGCGGGCCGCCGCACGTTGCTGATCGTCGACGAGGCGCAGGCGCTCCACACCGGCGCGCTCGAAGAATTGCGCATGCTGTCCAACTTCCAGGCCGGCGGCCATGCGCTGCTGCAGATCTTCCTGCTCGGCCAGCCCGAATTCCGCGCCGCACTCCACGGCAGCGACCGGCTCGAACAGCTCCGCCAGCGCGTGATCGCGATGCATCATCTCGATCCGATGGGCGCCGAAGAGGTCGAGCCCTATGTGCTGCACCGCCTGTCGCTGGTCGGCTGGAACGGCCGCCCCAAATTCACGCCCGATGCTTTCGCCGCGCTCTATCGCGGATCGGATGGCGTGCCGCGTCGGCTCAACCAGCTGGCGGGACGCGTGTTGCTGTTCGGCGCGATCGAGCAGATCGAGGTGATCGACGCCAAGGTCGTCGATGCCGTCATCGCCGATATCACCGGCGACATGCCTGCGCCCAGCGCCCCTGCGCAGTGGCCGGTTGCCGCCGCTCCCGAGCCGAAGCCCGAGCCCGCAATCGTCGCGGCGCCCGAACCGATCAAAGCCTCCGAGCCGGTCGCGATGCGCGAACCGCTCGTGGCGGTCGAACCCGCGGCGCCCGCGAACGACCCCAAGCCGGCGCCGATCGAGGTCGCGCACGATCGCTTCGCGGCGATCGAGGCGCGACTCGAGGAGCAGGATGCGGCGTTGCGTCGCGTGCTGGCATTGCTGGTCGATTGGGTCGAAGGTAACGAGGCCGCGGCAGCGCGCGGTGGCCGCGCGGCCTGACGCGCGACGGGAGCGGCATCATGCGCAACGGCCTGTCGGTTGACGTCGAGGAGTGGTTCCAGGTCGGCGCCTTCGAACGTGTGATCGCCAAGGCAGATTGGGACGGCCTGGATAGCCGCGTCGCTTACAATACCGGCAAGGTGCTAGATTTGTTCGGTGAGACGGGGGTCAAGGCGACCTTCTTTACACTCGGCTGGGTGGCCGAGCGAAACCCCGGGCTGATCCGCCGCATCGCCGACGAGGGGCATGAGGTCGCCAGCCATGGCTGGGATCACGACCGCGTCTTCACCATGACTGCCGACGCGTTCCGCGCCGATCTCAGGCGCGCCCGCACAGCGCTGGAGGATGCATCGGGCCAACGCGTGACCGGGTATCGCGCCCCGAGCTTTTCGATCGACCAGCGCACGCCCTGGGCGCATCAGGTGCTGGCCGAGGAAGGCTATGCGTATTCATCGAGCGTCGCGCCGTTGGTCCACGATCACTACGGCTGGGCCGACGCGCCCAAAGACGCCTATCGCCCGGTGGCGGGATCGGACCTGATCGAACTGCCGATCACGCTCGCCGATGTCGCAGGGCGCAAGATCACCACCGGCGGCGGGTTCTTCCGCCTGTTTCCGGCGGCGATCACCGATCGCGCGGTGTCGCGCGCTAATCGCGACGAGCATCGCCCGGCGGTATTCTATTTCCACCCTTGGGAGGTCGATCCCGACCAGCCGCGCGTCGCGCGCGCGCCGCTCAAGTCGCGGCTGCGCCATTATAGCCGGCTCGGCGCGATGGCGGGCAAATTGCGCGGGCTGGTCAAGCGCCACGATTGGGGCCGCGTCGACGCCGTCGTCGCCATCGAAGCGGAGCGCCTGCAGTGACGATGCCTTTGATCTCGACCCCGGTGGCGATCAACGCCGCCGACCTGACGCAGGCTGGCGAGCGCGCGCGGATCGATGCCTATGTCCGCGCGCATCCCGATGCGACGCCGTTTCACCTCACCGGCTGGAACCTCGCGGTCGCACGCGCGTGCGGCCAGACCGCGCACTGCCTGATCTCCGAACATGCCGATGGCACGCTCGCCGGTTTGCTGCCGCTGACCGAAATCCGCTCGCCGCTGTTCGGCAAGGCGTTGGTCTCGGCCGGATTCGCGGTCGATGGTGGCATCCTGACCAATCGCGACGCCATCGCCGATGCGCTCGCCGCTTCGGCCTGGGCGCTAGCCGAACGGCTTGGTTGTCCCAGCCTCGAATTGCGGGGCGGCCCGGCGCCGGGCGAGGGGTGGATCGTCGACGAGACGACCTATCTCGGTTTCTCACGCGATCTCGCCAAGGACGACGAGGCCGAATTGCTCGCGATCCCCCGCAAGCAGCGCGCCGATGTCCGCAAGTCGCTCGACGCCGACCTGGAGATTGCGATCGGCAACACGCCGCGCGATCTGGCGATGCATTATGCGGTGTTCTCGGAGTCCGTCCGCAACCTTGGCACGCCGGTATTCCCGGCCAAGCTGTTTCGCGAGGTTGCTGCCGAGCTCGGCGAATGTGCCGACGTCGTGACCGTATCCAAGGACGGCAAGCCGCACGCCAGCGTGTTCAGCCTCTACCTCAACGGCACCGTCTATCCTTTCTGGGGCGGCGGCACGCGCGAGGCGCGAGCGCTCAAGGCCAATGACCGGCTCTATTACGAGTTGATGCGCCATGCGCGCCGCCGCGGCTGTACGCGCTACGATTTCGGTCGGTCGAAGGCGGGCACGGGAGTCGCCGCGTTCAAGAAGAATTGGGGATTCGAGGGCGTGCCGTTGCGCTACGCCAAGCGTGTGGCTGCCGGCGAAACGCCGCGCGAAATGAATCCCATGAGCCCAAAATATCGGCTGCAAGTGGCGGTGTGGAAGAAGCTGCCCCTGTGGCTCGCCAATGCGATGGGACCGGTAATCGCCAAAGGCCTTGGCTGATGGGCGACATCTTGTTCCTCGCGCATCGATCGCCATTCCCGCCCGATCGCGGCGACAAGATCCGCGCGTTCAACCTGCTCAAGCATCTGGCGGCAAGGCACCGGGTGCACCTCGTCGCCTTCGCCGACGATCCGCGCGATCTCAAGGCCAAGAAGGGGTTGGTGCCGTTCACCGCGAGCCGGTCGATCCTGTGGCGCGGCAAATCGCGACCGCGCGCGCTAGTCGAGGCGCTGGTCCAGCGCAGGCCGGCGTCGCTGACCGCGTTCGACAATCACGCGATGCATGACGTTGTCGCCGACCTGTTAGAGCGCCGCTCGATCGATACGATCTACGTCTTTTCGGGCCAGATGGCACAATATGTGCCGGCCAAAACACGTGCCCGTGTGATCATGGACTTTTGCGACATGGATTCGCTCAAGTTCGCCGACTACGCCAAGGCTTCGCGCGGCCCGATGCGCTGGCTGATGCAGCGCGAGGCGAATCTGTTGTTCCAGTTCGAGCGCCGGGTCGCGCGGCGGGTCGACGCCAGCTTGTTCGTCAGCGAGGCCGAAGCCGAGCTGTTCCGCAAGCGCACCGGCGCCGCCAATGTCCAGGTGGTCGAGAACGGCATCGACACCGATTTCTTCGATCCCGCCGCATCTTTTCGCCGGATCGATACGACCGGCAAGCTGATCGTGTTCACCGGCCAGATGGACTATCGCCCCAATGTCGAGGCAGTGACCTGGTTCGCCGAGACCGTGTTGCCGCATATCCGCGTCGTCCACCCCGATACCGTCTTCGTCATCGTCGGCCGCAACCCGACCGATGCGGTCACCGCGCTGGCGAAGCAGGATGGGGTGCGGGTGACCGGCGAAGTGGCGGATGTCCGGCCGTGGCTCGACGCTGCGGCCTGTGTGGTCGCCCCGCTGAAGATCGCGCGGGGCATCCAGAACAAGGTGCTCGAAGCCATGGCGATGGCGCGCCCGGTAGTGGCAAGCAGCGCCGCCGCCGAGGGGATCGACCATGACGGCACGATCCTGAGCGGCGACACCGTGGCGGAGGTTTCGGATGCGGTGAACGGGTTGCTGTCGGACGCACAGGGCGCGTCTGCGATGGGACACAAGGGGCGCGTGCGGGTCCAGGCGCGCTATGGCTGGAGCGCCCGGCTGGCACCGCTCGACGGGTTGATGGGCTGGGGCGCGAAGAAAGCACCGCGCAAGGGACGGGCGGCGGCATGACCAGCGTTGCCGGTGCCGCCCCCCGGTTCGCTTTCGCGATCGCGCCGGTCTGGCGCCGTCCGTTGGCTGCGCTTGCCGCGACGATGGCGGTGATCCTGCTGATGTTCCGCCAGGACGTTGCGGCGCTGGCCGAGCTCTATTGGACCAACACCACGTTCGGGCATTGCCTGTTCATCGCGCCGGTGGTCGGCTGGCTCGTGTGGATCCGGCGCGGCGAACTCGCACAACTGACGCCCCGGGCCTGGGCGCCCGGCCTTGCGCTGGTCGCGGCTGGAGGATTCGGCTGGCTGCTCGGCGATGCCGGCGGCGTATCGTTCGCGCGGCATCTGGGCGTGGTGATGATGTTGCAAGGCGCAGTGGTGACGATGCTCGGGCCCAATGTGGCGCGCGGGCTGCTGTTCCCGATCGCTTATGCGCTGTTCCTGGTGCCGTTCGGCGAATTCCTCGAACCGCCGCTGCAGGCGATCACCGTGTGGATCACGATGCATCTGCTTCATCTGGTCGGCGTCGCGGCCACGGTCGACGGTGTGCTGATCACCGCCGGCGACAAATATTTCGAAGTGGCCGAGGCATGCTCGGGCTCCAAGTTCGTGATCGCGATGATCGCTTATGGCGTACTGGTCGCGAACCTCTGCTACCGCACCTGGCCGCGGCGGATCGCCTTCATGGCGATGGCGATCATTGTGCCGGTACTGGCCAATGGCGTGCGCGCGTTCGGGACGATCTATGCCGCGGTACTGACCAGCGTCGAACAGGCGACTGGATACGATCATATCGTATTCGGCTGGGTGTTCTTCGGGCTGGTGATGGCGGCGGTGTTGGCGTTCGGCTGGAAATGGTTCGACCGCGCGCCTGACGCGCCGGCGTTCAATCCGGCGCGGTTGCAAGGTCCGGTGCGTTGGCCGCTCGATACGATCGTCGCCGCGCTGCTCGTGCTCGCGGTTGCGGCTGCCTTCCCCGGATGGTCGACAGCGATCGCTAGCCGCGCGCAGACCCTGCCCCTGCATATCGAGTTGCCGCAGGTCGCGGGCTGGAGCCGCGCCCCGGTCAGTACCCGCGCGCCTTGGGCACCGACCTATCCCGGTGCCGATCATCAATTGTTCGGCCGCTATGTCGACAATTCGGGCACTGCCGTCGATCTCGCGATCGCGGTCTATGGCAGCCAGCATCAGGGCAAGGAGATTGTCGGCTTCGGCATCGGCGTCATGCAGCAGGATGATCGCTGGGTACGCGTCGAAGACCTCGACGATCTCGATGCCGGCACGGTCATGCGCATCACCGCGCCAGGGCCGGTGGAGCGCCAAGTCGCGACGTGGTACCGGATTGGCAATGTCCTCACCTCCGACCCAAAAATCGTGAAGCTCGAAACGCTCAAGGCCAAGCTGCTGGGCGGGCCGCAGCGCGCGGTCGCCATCCATATTTCGGCCGAAACCCTGCCCGGCCAAGACCCGCGCGCAGCGATGGCGAAATTCCTCGCGGCTTTGGGGCCGCTCGACGTTTTGGCCGATCGTTCGGCGGGGATGGTCAGGTGACATCCCTCGTCATCCCAGCGAAAGCTGGGATCTCTAGAGTTATGGCGACATTGCCTGAGACCCTAGCTTGCGCTGAGGTGACGAGCACGAACACGGGGGTCGGTCGGTAACATGTGCGGCATCGCGGGGATCTATCACCCCGGAACCCCCAAGCCTGTCGATCGCGCCCGCGTGTTGGCGATGGCCGATGCCCAGGCGCATCGCGGCCCCGATGGCGCTGGCGTGTGGACTGCGTCGGGCGTCGGCTTGTCGCACCGCCGCCTGGCGATCATCGACGTCGCGGGCAGCCCGCAGCCGATGCATGACGGCGACCTGACCGTCACCTATAATGGCGAGATCTACAATTTCGCCGAGGTCCGTGCCGAGTTGCAGGCGATGGGCGCGAAGTTCGTCACCAATGGCGATACCGAAGTGCTGCTCCATGGCTGGCGGCAATGGGGCCCGGCGATGCTCGATCGCCTCAACGGCATGTTCGCCTTCGCGCTGCACGATGCGGGGCGGCAATGCCTGTTCCTGGCGCGCGACCGGCTGGGAGTGAAACCGCTCCATTATGTCGAGCTGTCCGATGGCTCCGTAGCCTTTGCGTCCGAGCTGAAGGGCTTGCTGGTGCATCCCTTGCTGCGCCGAGCGCCCGATCTCGCCGCGATCGAGGATTTCATGGGGCTGGGCTATGTGCCCGACGATGCCTGTGTCGTCGCCGGCGTGAAGAAATTGCCCGCCGCGCATTATCTGATGCTCGAACGCGGCCGGCCAGTGCCGATGCCGCGGCGCTGGTGGGATCTGGACTTCACCAATCGCGCGAGCGGATCGCTCAAGGATCTCGAGGCCGAATTGGTCGACCGCATGCGCGCCGCGGTAAAGCTCCGCATGGTCTCCGACGTGCCGCTCGGCGCGTTCCTCTCGGGCGGTGTCGACAGTTCGGCGGTGGTCGCGCTGATGGCCGAATTGTCGAAAGGCGCGGTCAAGACCTGCACGATCGGCTTCCAGGAAGCAGGGCATGACGAGCGCGCTTATGCCGACGCGATCGCGCAGCGCTATCACACCGATCACCGCGAGCGTGTGGTCGCCGCGGACGATTTCGCGCTACTCGACCGGCTGACCAGCGCGTTCGACGAACCCTTCGCCGATGCCTCGGCGCTGGCGACGTTCCGCGTCTGCGAACTGGCGCGCGAGCAAGTGACCGTGGCGCTGTCGGGCGACGGCGCCGACGAAGCGTTCGCCGGCTATCGCCGCTACAAGTTCCAGGCGGCGGAGGAGCGAGTCCGCTCGCTATTGCCGCGCGAGATGTCGGCCAATGTGTTCGGGACGCTCGGGCGGCTCTATCCAAAGGCAGATTGGGCGCCGCGCCCGCTGCGCGCCAAGACGACCTTGCTCGCGCTCGCGGAGGACGGCGCGACTGCCTATGCGCGGTCGGTCGGGGTGACGACGCCGGGACTGCGCGATAAACTGTTCACTGCCGAGGCGTGGCGGCAACTCGGCGGGCATCGCGCCGAAAACCGCTATATCGCGACGATGCGCGACGCGCCGGCGCGCGAAGCGCTCGATCGCGCGCAATATGCCGATATCCAGCATTATCTGACCGGCGACATTCTGACCAAGGTCGACCGCACCAGCATGGCGGTCAGCCTGGAAGCGCGCGAGCCGTTGTTGGATTACAAATTAATGGAATTCGCCGCGACCTTGCCGTCGTCGATGCGGTTGCGGCGCGGGCAGGGCAAATGGCTGATGAAGAAGGCGATGGAGCGCTATCTGCCCGACGACATCCTCTATCGACCCAAGATGGGGTTCGTGACCCCGATCAGCGCCTGGTTCCGGGGCGCGCTGGCCAATGAAGCCGCTGACCTGTCGCGTTCGCCGAGGCTGCTGCAATGGTTTGATGGTCCGGCGATCGAGCGAATCGCTGCGGAGCATAAAGCTGGCCGCGCCGAGCATGGGCGGACGTTGTGGCAGCTGGTGACGCTGGATCGGAGCTTGGCGCGGTTGTTCGGGTAGGCAATTCCCCCTCCCGCCTGCGGAAGGGGCTAGGGGAGGGCGTGTCCGAGGGGACGCTGCTCACGATAAAAGACCCTTCCCCACCCCTCCCGCAAGCGGGAGGGGAGAAACGATCATCGCAACCTGGCGATCGCCAGCCCGTCTTCCTTAGCCCGCTGCTTCACCGATTCCTCGCTCCGCGTCAGCGCCTTGGCGATCGCTTTTAGCGCCATGCCTTTCTTGGCCAGCGTGTGGAGTTTCTGGATTTCGTCCTGCCGCCAGGGCTGACGGTGGCGTTCGAATTTCTCAGCCATGATGCCAGCCGAACACCGCCATTGCGGCATGCAAGGTCAGCGCGATCAGGCATAAGGTCGCCAGGATGAAGATCGTGAAGCGGATCGAGACCTTGTTGACCGTCGCTTGCCATAGGCTGTGCGCGATACGCAGCGCGACATAGGCCCAGGCGATCCAGGCATTGATCCCGTCACCGGTGCCGGTGAACGCGATCACGAACGATACCGCGTAAAAGCACGTCGGCTGCTCGAGCAAATGATTGTAATTGTGCGCCTTCCATTGCGCCTTGGCAGGAAGGACGCCGTCGGCGTCGCTGCCCTTGCCGCCCCTCAGCTTGGTTATGTCGATCCCGGCGGCCTTCATCGCAGGCAAGCGCACCGCGATCATCCAGACGAACATCACCAATGTCCAGGCGATCAGGACGACGACCGGTTTCAGGATCTCGCTATGCATGAAGAGCCTCCCCAGACTTGATATGCCGGGGACGCTGCATCAACCGGTTTGCGATTGCAACGGATTGCGCGGCGCTCAGCCCGGCCGTCGGGAATCGAAGGACGCGCGCGCGGCATCGATCCGCTCGAGATTGTCCTTTGCCCAGATCCACACGCCGCAAAACGCTTCGCCGAGGGAAAAGCCGAGATCAGTCAGGCGATACTCTACCCGCGGCGGGATCACCGGATGAACGGTGCGCACGACCAAACCGTCGCGTTCCATTTGGCGCAGCGTCTGGGTCAACATCTTCTGGCTGATCCCGGGTACTTCACGGCCAACCTGGGTAAAGCGCAACTCGCCCCTCTCGGCGAGGACGTCGAGGATCAGCATCGTCCACTTGTCTGCCACCCGGCCAATCACTTCGGTCACCAGCGCCTCGACGCGCGGATCGATGTCGGTCGGCCAGGGAAGATAATTGGGGGCAGGCGCGTTCATGCAGTCACTCTCTTTCGGGTAAGTATAAATCTTTCTGGTGCCTTCTTTCCTCCGGAGAGTAGGAGCGTACATCGCAGCCATCAACCCCAAGCAGGAGCGATCCGATGAAAAGCAGCGGAAACACCATCCTCATCACCGGCGGCGGGTCGGGCATCGGCGAAGCGCTGGCGCACCGGTTCCACGACGCCGGCAATGCCGTGATCATTGCGGGCCGTCGCCAGGACGCGCTCGACGCCGCGGCGGCGGGCCGGCCGAATATCCATACCATGACACTCGACGTCGAAAGTGCCGAAGGGGTAGCCGATTTCGCGGCGCGCGTGCTCGCCACTTTCCCGGCGCTCAACGTGCTGATCAACAATGCCGGAATTATGCGGTTCGAGGCGCTCGTTCATGCCCGCGATCTGTCGGATGCCGAGGCGACGATCACCACCAACCTGCTCGGCCCGATCCGGCTGACCAATGCGCTGATCGACCATCTAATCGCGCAGCCCGACGCGGCGATCGTCAATGTAACCTCGGGCCTCGCCTTCGTGCCGCTGGTCGATACGCCGACCTACAATGCGACCAAGGCGGCGATCCATTCGTACACCGTCGCGATGCGCGACGCGCTGGCCGGCAAGGTCGAGGTGATCGAACTGGCGCCGCCCGCGGTGCAGACGGGGCTGACCCCCGGCCAGGAATCGCGTGAAGGCTATCAGCCGCTCGACGAGTTCGCCGACGAAGTGATGGCATTGTTCGCCCAGCAGCCCACGCCGCCGGAGATCCTCGTCCAGCGCGTAGCCTTCCTTCGCAATGCCGAGCGCGAAGGCCGGTTCGATGAGACCTTCCAACAACTCAACCAGTTCGCCCGCCAGGCGCGCGGCAACCAGCAGTAAGGACGCCGTCAATGCCGTTCGCAAATTTCAAACTTCCGGAAGCCGCGCTCTCGAAGGCGCAAAAGGCCGACCTCGCGCACCGCACGACCGACTGCTGGTCGAATATTTCGGCGAAGGCGCCAGGGCGCATACGATGGTGCTGATCGAGGAGGTGCGGGATGGCGGCTATACCCGCGCCGACGAGGTGTTCGTCGTGCCTGAGGCTTATCGGGCGAAGGATTGATCCTAATTCCCTCTCCCTGGGAGAGGGAGGGAGCCGACATAAGTCGGCGGAAGGGTGAGGGCAGGTGATCAGATCTGTCCTCATCCTTCCCACTCGCTGCGCGAGCGGGCCCCTTCCTTCTCCTTAGGGAGAAGGAAAACGCGGCGTCCCGGATGATGGGACGCCGCTTTATATTCGAGTCAGACGCTTGCTGTCCAGTTCATGCGAAAAGCTTCGCCCAGCGGCGCTCCGGCCGGTCCTTCCACAGCCCGCGATGATAGGCATCGCTCGCCAACAGCGGCATCACCGAGCCGGCTTCGGCGAAAACCATTTGCTCGATGCCGGTGTTGACCTTGCCCCAGCTCGCGGCCTCCTGCAGCGTCGAGGATGAGCAGGCGCCGTCGCGGACGTCGGCGACGGTGATCTGCACCGCATATTTGTGCACTTCGACATCCTCGTGACCGAGGATCTCGGCGCACACCACGGTGTCCTGGACGAAGTTCTTGGGCACGCCGCCGCCGATCATCAGCAGGCCGGTGGTGCCCGCCTGGATCTTGATCTCGGTCAGCTCGCGGAAGTCGGCGATGGCGTCGAGCACCATATAGGGCTGGCCGGCCTTGGCGCGGTCGACCTGATGCTTGACCAGGCCGAATCCCGCCGACGAGTCGACGAAGGCCGGGCAGAAGATCGGCACGTCATGCTCATAGGCGAGCTTGACCAGGCTGTTGTCCTTCTTGCCGTACTCGGCGAGATACTTGCCCATCTCACGGATGAAGGCGCGGCTCGAATAGGGCTTGGCCTCCAGGCTGTCGGCGATCTTCAGGATCGTGTGGTCGCAATCCTGAAGCTGCTCCTCGTCGATATAGGTGTCGTAGATACGGTCGATATAGAGCGAGCGCAGCGTATCATCGTCCGGAATTTCAAGTGCTTGATAGTGCTTGTGGCCAAGGCCTTCGAAGAAATCCATGTCGACGATCGAGGCGCCGGTGGCGACGACGACGTCGACCATGTTGTTGCGGATCAGCTCGGCATACAGGTCCATGCAGCCGCCGGCCGAGGTCGAGCCGGCGATGACCAGGACCACGGTGCAATCCTTGTCCGCCAGCATCTGGTTGTAGATCTTGGTCGCGCGGCCGAGGTCGCGGCTGGTGAAGCTCATGTCGCTCATCGCGTCGACGATCGGGCGCGCGTCGAACGAAGTGATGTCGATATGCTTGACCGTCTTCGACAGCAATTCCGCCTTGCGGGTGTCGTTGATCGGCGCGTTGGCGGCCGCGGTCTTGGTCAGGGTGTCGGTCATGGGTCTGTTCCCGTTTTTCTCGTGCCGCCGTCGTTATGGGGACGCGGAAACCCGTAACAATGGCCGTCACCCCAGCGAAAGCTGAGGTCTCAGGCAATAAGCATACCGCCCGAGATACCGGCTTTCGCTGGTATGACGGCTTTGAATGGTTGTCGTTACAGCTTTACGACGTTCGACGCGACCTCACGGTCCTCGCTCATATAAAGCGACGCCATCGGCTCGTCGTCGACGATCACCGTCTCGTCCGATCCGAAGCCGTTGAACGCGGTCCGCATCGCCGAACCATACGCACCGAGCATCCCGATTTCGAGATAATCGCCCGCACGCACATCCGCCGGCAGCATGAACGGCCCGCGCATATGGTCGAGATCGTCGCAAGTCGGGCCGTAGAAGCTGTACCCCATGTCCCTGGCGTGGCTATCCGGCTCGCGCAGCAGCGTGACCGGGAACCGCCAGGCGATATGCGCGGCGTCGAACAGCGCGCCATAGGCGCCGTCGTTGATGTACAATTCGTCGCCGCGGCGCTTTTCGACGCGCACGATGATCGAGCTGTACTCAGCACATAGCGCCCGGCCCGGTTCGGCCCAGAGTTCCGCCGAATAGGAAATCGGCAGGCTCTCGAACGCACGATGGATCGTCTCGAAATAATGTTCGAGCGGCGGCGGCTCCATGCCGGGATAGGTCGACGGGAAGCCGCCACCGACATCGACGACGTCGACCGTCACGCCGGCCTCGACGATCGCCTGGCGCACGCGCTCCATCGCCTCGGCATAAGCCGCCGGCGTCATCGCCTGGCTGCCGACATGGAAGCAGATGCCCAAAGCGTCGGCGATTTGCCGCGCTTGGAACAGCAGCTCCTTCGATTCACCCGGCGCCACGCCGAATTTCGACGCGAGGCTGAGCTTCGAGTGCTCGGACGAGACGCGCAGGCGCACGCACAACGTCAGGTCGCTCGCGCCGTGGGTGGCGCGGACGATCTTGTCCAGTTCCTCGATCGAATCGAGGCTGAACGTCTTCACGCCGTGCTTGAAATAGGCCTCGTGAATCGCTTCCTCGGCCTTGACCGGGTGCATGAAGCACAAGGTCGCGTCGGGCAGCGTACGCCGCACCAGCCGCACCTCGGCGATCGAGGCGACGTCGTAATGCGTGATGCCGCTGTCCCAGAGGATCTGGATCAACTCGGGCGAGGGATTCGCCTTGACGGCATACATCGAGCGGCCCGGAAACTTCTCGACGAAGAATCGGGCGGCGCGGGAAGCCGCATGCGGACGAATGAGCGTGACCGGCTGAACCGGACGCTGATCAAGAGCAATTCCGCGGGCGGAATTACCAGGGGCTTTCGCTAGCCCCAGCGCGCTATGATGCTTGTGCAACTCAAGGGACCTCCAAGTGGCTTGCGCCGTACGGTGAAATGCTGCCTTGCGGTTGGAAGTCCCATGGGGCAGCGGGAAGCGGGCAGATAAGGTCCAAAGGTTACCAAGTAAAGACTTTTTGGAACCGATTTTGGCGAGCGGAGGCGAAAAGTGACAATCGTAAGACAGCCGACACGGGCGGGCGTCCGCGACGCGGCGGCGAAGATCGCCGCGATCCTGGCGCCATCGCCGCTTTTCACGCATGAAATCAATGGTGTGATGATCGCCTTCAAGGCCGAATCGCTGCAGCCGATCGGCGCGTTCAAGCTACGCGGCGCGTGGCACCGCCTGACCGCTTTGAAGGACAATCAGCGCGCGAAGGGCGTGGTCGCTTTCTCATCGGGTAATCACGCCCAGGGAGTCGCCTGGGCAGCTAAGCGGTTGGGCATCCCCGCAACGATCGTGATGCCGTCGGATGCGCCCAAGGCGAAGCGCGACGGTACGCTCGCGCTCGGAGCCGAAATCGTCCCTTATGATCGCATGACCGAGGACCGGGTACGAATCGCCGCCGAGCTGGCCGAAGCGCGCGGCGCGGTGTTGGTGCCGAGTTTCGACGATCCGTGGATCATCGAAGGGCAGGGCAGCGCGGGAATCGAGGCGCGGCGGCAGATGGAGGCCATCGGGCTGGGGGAACCCAGCCATGTCGTGATTCCCTGCGGCGGCGGCGGACTCGCCGCGGGTATCGCGCTTGGCCTGACCGAAGCCAGGATCACCGTGGTCGAACCCGAAGGCTGGGACGATATGTGCCGCAGCCTGGAAGCGAGCTGGATCGAGCCGGTCGGCCCCAACCCGCCGCCGACCGCGTGCGATGCGCTGCAGACGCCGGTCGTCTCTCCCCTGACCTTCGAGGTGCTGGCGCGACGCGATGCCAAGGGTGTGGCGGTCAGCGAAGCCGAGGTCCGCGCAGCGCAGCGCTGGGCGGCGGCGAAGCTGCATCTCGTGGTGGAGCCGGGCGGCGCGGTCGGGTTGGCGGCATTGCTCGCGGGCAAGGTTGCCGTCGAGGCGGGAATGCTGGTCATCCTGTCGGGCGGCAATGTCGATATCGACGCTTATGCTAGGGCGCTTGCCCCCGAACCCGCTGAGGCACCGGCTTTCCCGGCGCTCAGCGAAAGCGAGTCCTGAGCGCGATGTTGGAGATGATCTATGCCGTTGCGATGATCGCGGCGGCGATCCTCGTCTATTTCGGGGTGCGGTTATGCCGTCGGCCAAATACGCGGCTCAAGGGCGTGTTGATGATCGTCATGGCCGCTGTGCTCGTTGGGAACGTGCTGATCGCGACGACGCTATAGAGCGTGTTTGAGACGGTCGACGTCCAAGCCAAGCGAGCCCGGGGCGCAATCTCAGCCCACTTCCCGCCTGAGCGCATCGATCATGCCCGGAACCGCGGTCAGCCGTGCTTCCTCTTCGTCCAGGATTGCGTGGAACGCATTGCGCTTGATCGCGGCGACGCGTCCCGGCTTCATCCGCACGCGCGGCGGCAGCGCGGACACGATGATGTCGATCATCCGCTCGGCGCCGTGCAGCCGGCCCCAGAGATAATCGTTCTCGCGATAGGCGCGACTGAAGAAAGCGCCGAAGCTGTTGAACTGAATGCCTTTCAAGGTCGCTTCGGCGCCGCCGGTGCGGATCGCGGTGGCATCCTCCGGCGCGATGCGGTCGACCTTGATCGGGTCGAATTCGTCGAGCCCTTCGCCCTGGAGCAGCGGCAAGGTCGCGACGTCGAAAAAGGGGAAGCCGAGATAGCTGAGCAACAACGGCCGCTTCACATCCTTCGCCATGCCGGCAAAGGCGTCGGCGAGCTTGGCGTCGGTATCGTCATCGAGCCGCTTGAGGTTGAGCGATGCCGCCAGCTTTTCGAGCAATGGTGCCGCATCGCTGCGCAGGCTGCGCACGTCGCGGCGTAACGCCGCATGCGTATCGGTCCGTTTGGCCTCGAGATAAGCCGCGAGTGCCTCGTAAATCGCGTCGCGCGCGGTGGTGAGCTGCTCCTCGGACAGATCTTCTTCCAGTTCGGCGAGCCGGCGCGCGACCAGCCGCAGCCGACGGATGCGGAAGCCGAGGTCGAACGAGCGCAGGAACAGGATCGCCGATTCGCTGGCCTTGCCGGCGAAGGTCAGCCCGCCGTCGCTGGCCTGCACCGCCGCTTCGACGACCTGGCGGATGCGCATCAGGCGGTCGGCCCCGGTCTCGCCACCCACGGCGTGGAGCAGGTTGCTGATCAGGTCGATGACGCCTGCGACCTTGAGATGGCCATAAGCGGCGTAAGCAAAACCGGACTTCGCGGCTGCCGCATTCTGTGCCTTGATTCGCCAGTTCTTGAGCCGCGTCGGCGTCGGCGAGTCCATGAAAAGCGTATAGTCGAACAGGCTTTCGATCTGCGTCTCGACCTCGGGACGGATCGACCGCGTGATCGCGCGCATATTCTCGATCCGCTGGCTGCGATCCTGGATTTCCTCGAGATTGTCGCGGATCGGCTGCTGCCGCGGAATTTCGGAGATCGCGCCGATGATCGTCTGGAAGAAGCCCGGCGATGGCGCCGCGGTGGTGCCGAAATGGAAACCGGCGCCGGGCGAGGGGTCGATATAGATGAACCGCCGGTCGATTTCGCGCCGCGCGGGGCGCTCGCGCAGGGCGTCGATCGCCGGGCGGAACGGCGCGTTGACCAATACCGACCCGTCGATCAGCACGGCGCTGTCGATCGCGTTGACCGCATATTGCCGCGGCAGCGCGCGTTCGAGGAACGTCTCACGCGTCGGCCATATCATTTCCCGGTCGGCCAGCACCTTGTCCAGCTCGGCGACGGTGAAGGGCGGAAAGGCGCCGGGGAAGCTCGATGTGGCCCGCGCGGCGAAGACGAGCTCGGCGGGATCCGCAAACGCACCCATGCCGTGATCGGTGAACGGGATGACCAGACGGTGCTCGGTCTCCAGCACCTCGGGCGGCGAATTGAGCTCGAGCCGCTCGGGATGGCCGCGGAAATCAGTGACGGTGACGAACAGATCGAGCGGTTGCCCGGCGGGCAGCAATCGTCCATCGCCTCCGCCTGCCCCCATCGCCGCCAGCGCATCGAGCACCAGGTTGGTGAAGCGCTCGCCCCCGAAGGGCGGTTCGAACCAGCGCGAGCGGACGAAATGCGACAGCTTGCGCTCGACCTCGGCGCGTGCTCCGGCCTCGACCAATTCGTCGACTCTCGCGGCACCGCGCCGCTGCGCCATCCAGGCGATCGGCAATGCCCAAGCCTTGGACAAACGGTGCGACGGCGCCGCCTTCGGATCGAGCAACGCCTCGATATCGGCGACGTCGAGCCACAATTGCGTCAGCGGCTCTAGGCTCTGCCCGGTCGCCAGCGCCTGCGCCAGAAACACGCCGTTGATCCCGCCCGCGCTGGCGCCGGCGATAATGTCGGGCAGCACGCGCAGCCGGATATCGGCTTCCTTCTCGATCTCGCTCAACAGTCCGAAATATATATGTTCGGTCGATTTGACGTGCGGCGCCTGGCCCGAATGGTAGGCTCGGCTGGCCCGCGCCAGCCGCCAGATCTCCTTGGTGATGCCGTGCATATAGACCGCGAGGCTGATCCCGCCGTAGCAGACCAGCGCCATGCGCAGCTCCTTCTCGCGCGTCATGCCGTCTCCACCTTGGCCCAGATCGGCAGGTGGTCGGATGCCCAGCGCGATGCATGGCTGACATGCACCCCGCAATCGGTGATCGCGAGGTCGGGCGACGCCATGATGCGGTCGAGCCGTCCAACCGGTCGCCGCGCGTGAAAACTGGGCCCGGTCGTGGCGAAGTGGAAGCGCGCGCCGAAATCCTTGAGGCAGCCCGATGACCGCGTCCATTCGTTGAGGTCGCCCATCATCACCGTCGGCAATTGCTGCGTGCTGGCGTCGAGATGCGCCAGGATCGCGTCGGCCTGGCGCCGTCGCATCAGCCCCGACAGATCGAGGTGCATGCCGACCACGCGGAGCGCCTGGCCGCGAATGCGCAGATCGGCCATCACTGCGCCGCGTGGCTCCAGCGTCGGCAAATGGATCGCCTCGCAATCGACCACTTGCACGTCACGTCGGACCAGCAGCACGTTGCCATGCCATCCACTCGACAGCGGACGGGCACCGAATGGCAGCGCCTTCCACGACCCGTGATCGGACAAATGGTCGGGCCCAAGGATCGCCGCTCGCCGGCCGAATCGTCGATCGGCTTCCTGCAAAGCGATCACATCGGCGTCGATTTCGTGCAGCACCGCCAGGATCCGCTCCGGACTGCGGATGCGATCGGTGCCGACCCCTTTGCGGATATTGTAGCTCGCGACCTTGATCATTGGAGCTTGTGTGAACGCCTCCGATAGGTGCGGGTTGCAGAGGACTAGCCCAATTGACCGGTGCATGTCATCCCGAAGGCGTCATGATCGACCAGAACTCCGCCAATTCGATCGCCGACGTCGCCCGCGTCCGGGCGCTGCTGATTGAGGCGGCCAAAGCGGGCGAGGCGATCAGCTATTCGCACCTGCTCGCGCAATTGGGGCACCGTTTCACCCGGCCCAAGATGCGCGCTGTATGCAAGACGCTCGACCTGATCGACGAAGCCGCGATCACGGCGGGCGAACCCGGGCTGGCGGTACTGGTCGTGCGCGAATCCGATGGTCTGCCCGGGCAGGGCTGGTGGGTCGGGGCGAGGGCGTTCGTGCTGGGGTATGATGGGCCGTGGACTGGGCCGGCAGCGATGAAGCTGGTGCGCGAGCAGCAGCGGATCGCGTTCGATTATTGGCGGACAGAATGATGGGCAACCGGATAAGTTTTGAGCCTGCGGCACGCGCGCCATAATCTGGAACGTAATTCTCTGATATCCCGGGAAATCGGGCGACATTCTCGACGGAACCACGTCGCCCGACTGGGTTGCTCCCATGGCCGCCGATCCGGACTATCGTTCCACGTGCGTCGACAACACCCAAGGGCAGGGTTCGCTACGCCCGATCCAATGTTGCCGTGTTGTTCACGGCTTTCCTGACCAACGCGACGAAGCTCTTTCCGTGGCGGACCAATTCAGCCTTGTCGAAGCATGCTTTCGCGCCGCGCTCGATCGCCTCGGTCTCGGCGGACGATCCCCATGTCGTGTGCGACGATACCACAAGGACGGGAGCGTGCGGATGTCCGGCCAGCTCATCCAGGAAAGCGAAGCCGTCGATACCCGGCATGGCGAGATCGAGTATGATGACGCTCGGCACGAATTTTTCGATCATTTCCCGCGCCGCAACCACACTGTCCGCGGATCCCACGACCCGAAAATCTTTCTCGCCCTCAAGCAATTGCTCGATGATCGCCCTCACGGTGAGCGAGTCGTCAACGACGAGCACATTGAACATGACCTTCTCCCCTGTCCGTTATGAAACGGACAACGCCTTAATATGGAATTAGTGGCGTGCTACCGCGCCGTTCTCCAGCACACCCGACTGAGTGGACCAGGAAGATTTCCTAAAACCGGCACTTCGATCTGATCGTGCGTCCGATCACATGTGGCGCGATCACGCTCGCTTATCGGAGATGTAGGGATGAACGTTCGCACCCCAATGGCCCTCGGTCTGGCCTTGACTCTCGCGCTCAGTCTGCCCGTCGGCATCGGTCGCGCTGCCGACACCAATACCGTGCCGCAAGTGCCGCACGACGGATCGCACGATTTCGATTTCGCGCGCGGCGTCTGGCACACGCACATCACCCGTGTGCTCGATCCGTTCGACGGCGGAACCCGTATCACCACTTCCGATGGCACCAAGACCGCTACGCCGATCTGGGGTGGCCGGGGCTGGATCGAGGAGCTCGATGTCGACGGCCAGGACGGACATTGGCAGGGCGCGACGATCTTTCTCTATAACGCGAAGTCTCGCCAATGGAGCCAGTCCTATATCGACAGCGACGGCGCCGAGGTGGACACGCCGGAGATCGGTGGATTCAAGGACGGGAGGGGCGAGTTTTACGCGACCGGGAAATACAAGGACCGCAACGTCTTGGTGCGCGGGGTTTGGTCGGACATCACGGCAGATTCGCACCGCTTTGAAATCTCTTATTCACAGGATGGCGGACGGAGCTGGGCCGCCGTCTTCAAGGCCTATCTGACCCGCATCAAGTAGATCCTGGACAATCCTATCCCTGTGGTCCGCTAGGCGGCAAACCAAATGCGCATATGTTAAATGTTGCCCCAGAACCCAGGCCGCGGTGCGCTGAGCGTCCCGGCAACGCATTCGACCCCGCCCTCCCGATCGTGGGCCAGCCACAACGGGCCGTCGAGATCAGCGAACACGCTGTCCGCGGCGATCATCAGCGCCGGCGCGATCGACAGCGAGGAGCAGATCATGCAGCCGGTCATCACGTCCAATCCGAGCCGGCGCGCTTCTTGCGCCAACTCGAGCGCCCCGGTCAGGCCGCCGGCCTTGTCGAGCTTGATGTTCACCACGCCATAGCCGTCGGGCAGCGCTGCGAGGTCAGCTGCGGCGTGGACCGATTCGTCGGCGGCGATGGGGATGGCCGAAACGAACCCCGTCAGCGCGGCATCGTCCGCCGCCGGCAGCGGCTGTTCGAGCAAGTCGACCCTCAGTTCAAGCAGCAAGTGCTGAAGCGACCGCACCTCGTCGATCGTCCAGCTCTCATTGGGGTCGACGATCAGGCGGGGCAGGGGCGCCGTGTCGCGGACCGCGCGCAATTGCGCGGCGGGATCGGTGCGGTCGACCTTGACCTTGATCAGCTGCACGTCGGCCAGCGCCGCCGCGGCCACGCGCATCCGGTCGGGCGTGTCCAGCCCGACGGTCATCGCCGTCGCGATCGGGCCAAGCGGTTGCTTCAGGCCGATCATCGTCGCGACGTCGCTGCTCGCCAGCCGCGCCTCCAGGTCCCACAAGGCGCAGTCCACAGCGTTGCGCGCGGCACCTGCCGGCATCAGCCGCAGCAGCTCGTCACGTCCGACCCCATTTTCGAGCGCGTCGCGTACCGCGCCGATCGCGGCCACCGTGCCGTCGACCGTCTCGCCATAGCGCGGATAGGGAACGCATTCGCCGCGCCCTGCCACGCCGTCCTGCTCGATCCGCACGGTCACGACCTCGGCGGCGGTCTTGGTCCCGCGCGAGATGCGGAACGGGGCGCTAAGCGGGAAGGTCTCGGGCTGGATCGATATCGTTCGGCGCATGGCGGCGATCAGGCGACTTGCCTGGTGCCCGCGCGGGCGGGCTCGTCGAGCAAATTGTCGAGAATGGCTTCGGCGCCGAACCGGAAGGGATCGGAGCAGGGCAGGCCGAGCTCGTCTGCGGTCTGAGCACAAAGCGCGCGCGCTTTTTCCTCGTGCATGGCCGAGGTGTTGAGCGCGATGCCCACCGCCCGCACCTTGGAATTGGTTAGCCGTGCGACTTGGAGATTGGCCTCCAGACACTCGGCGAGCCCGGGCAGGCTGAAATGCGGCAGGCCGCGCATATGCTTGCGCACCGGGTCGTGGCACATCACGATCGCGTCCGGCTGAGCACCATGTAGCAGGCCGGTGGAAACGCCCGCGAAAGACGGGTGGAACAAGGATCCCTGGCCTTCGATTAAATCCCAGCCGCCGTCGCTGCGCGCGGGCGACAGTTGCTCGATCGCGCCCGAAATGAAATCGGCGATCACCGCGTCGAGCGGAACGCCACTCCCCGCCACGAGGATGCCGGTTTGGCCGGTGGCGCGGAAATCCGCCCTGACGCCGCGCTCGACTAGTCCCTGCGTCAGGCACAAGGTTGTGTACATCTTGCCGACCGAACAATCGGTGCCGACGGTCAGCAGGCGATTGCCGGCGCGGGGCAGGCCGTTGCCGACGGGAATGCCGGGTTGCGGATCGCGCACGTCGTGGAGTGCGCGGCCGAGCAGGCTCGCCGCCTCGACCAGCCGCGGCTCGTCCTTCAGCCGCTGATGGAGCCCGGATGCGATGTCGAGCCCTGCTTCCATCGCGGCGATCGCGTCGGCGACCATGTCCTCGCCCAGCGTGCCGCCGGCATTGGCGACGCCCAGGATCAGCGTCTTGGCGCCGGCCGCGACTGCGGTCGCGAAATCCATTCGCGGCAGGTCGAGCGTGAGCCGGCAATCATCGTGGCGGAATTCGCCGACGCACACTTCCGGCCGGAACACGGCCAGCCCGCGCGACGTCTTGATGCCGGCATGGTCGTTCGAGTGACCGAGATAGAGGAGGTAAGGCGTGGCGATCATGTCGGTTCGGCTGCAAATTTTCAGGGAGGACAGACTGTATCGCCGGGCCCGGACCAGCCCCAATATTTAACGCCACGGCCCCTATAGCGTGGGGCTATAGCTTATCGATCACGTCCGCCAGCAGGTCGAGGAATTCGGAAGCGGTGTGGGTCGGCGGGCGGTCCTGCATATAGACCGCGTTGATGTCGAAGGTGATCGCCGGCTGGAGTGGGCGCGACGCCAGCCCGGTCGCTACCGATGCCTGAGCGGTGAAATTGTCGACGATCGCCATGCCGACGCCGGCGCGGACCAACGCGGCCGCGACATAGTAAGTGCGCGCCGACACCACTTCGTCGAGCACCACGCCCAATTGGTTGAGTTCGCTCGATAACATGCGTCCGATCGGCCCCGATTGGACAGGGCTGATGAACTTGTGCTCGCGCAAATCGGTAAGATGAATGCGTGACGGTGCGTCGGGGAAATCCTGTTCGCGATAGAGCACGACCAATTCACCTTCGCCGATCACCTGATGCCCGACCGGTGCGGCCGGCGGTACCTCGTAGCTGATCGCGATATCGGTCTCGCGCTCGTACAATTTGCGCACCATCTCATCGTGATGCAGCGTCTGCAGGTCGAACAATATGTCCTCATGCCCGCGCAGGAACTCGGCGACAGCGTCCGGAATGGCGCCCAATCCGAGCGAGGGGAGCGCCGAAATCCGCAACAGGCTGCCCCGGCCCAGCCGCATATTGTGGCACGCCTGGCGCAGCGACCGCACGCGGTCCTGGATTTCCGACACTTCGCCGAACAGCGCGCGCGCATCCTGGGTCGGGATCAGGCGCCCGCGCGCGCGCTCGAACAGTGGCAAGCCGATCGAATCCTCGGCATGGCGCAGCACCTTGGTGACCGACGGTTGCGAGACGTTGAGCGATCGCGCCGCGGCGCTGACGGTGCCGTGCAGATAAACGGCGTGGAACACTTCGAGCTGGCGCAGATTCATGTCTTGGCCCTCTTGATACCCGCACCGAAACGCCCGGTCATCGAACGCCCCTCTGATTGCCGTCTCTGCGTCGGTGGCGCATGCTAGCGAGCTGGGAATGGAGCGGTTCCCGGTACCTATTCCCTAAAGCTATGGATTGCAAAGTCCGCTCGGAAGTCCGGTCCCCGAAAAGGGGAGGGCGCCGCGCGGCTTTCGGCCACGCGACGCCCCAGGGGGAGGGACTCTGGATCAGCGCAGCTTGATGCGAACGCCGACGCGGAAGGTACGTCCGAGCATGTCGGAATAGGTGGTATTGGCGGCCAGACCGGTTTCCGGAACCAGCAGCGGCCAGCGGTTGAAGAGGTTGGTCACATTGACGAAGAACTCGGCATCGGACGTGTTGTTGATCTTGACCCGCTGCGTCAGGTTGAGATCGACATAGAACAGCCCCGACACGTGGTTGTTGTCGTAAGTGGGGTAGTTGGTGGTCGATACCGGGCACGCCGACGCGCATTCGATGCCGTTCGAGGCATATTTGCCCGAGCTCACACCACGTGCCACTGCGGTAATCGACGTGGTTGGGAAGTCGAGCGTGCCGCTAAAGTGGAAGATCCAGCTTGGCGTGCTGCCCTGGCCGCCATTGACACCTGCTGTGTTGACGGCAACCGATCCCTGAATGCCGGTGTACAGCAAATTGTCGAGATAATTGGTTGCCGTACCGCGCAGCGTGAAAGAAGAAGCATTACCCAACGGCACGCGATATGCCGCCTCGAAATCGATGCCGCGAACGAGCTGTCGTGAAAAGTTGAATGGCTGGCTACGGAACAGCAGCTTCGAGGCATTCGTCGGATCGACGGTATAGCCCGCACAGAAGTCCTGGTTGCCAAGATAGCACAGGTTGATGATGTCCTGCGCGCCGAACGAGCCGATCGCGTCCTTGATCTCGATCCGGAAGTAATCGATCGAGGCGTTGAATCCGGGGAGGAAACGTGGCGTCAGGACCGCGCCGACATTCCACGAGTTCGACTTTTCGGGTTTCAGGTTCGGGTTGCCGATGACCGTTGCCGAATAGGAATAGCTCGCCGGCAGATTGTGGTTGTCCTTGTAGAAAGGATTGCTGACCGAATCGCTGTTGGAACCACCGGCCTGGTAAAGGTCGCTCAGGTTAGGCGCCCGGATGTCGCGCGACCGCGTCACACGGAAACGGATGTCCTTGATCGGCTGCCAGGTCAGGCCGCCCTTCCATGTGGTGACATATCCGGAGGTGGAATAATCGGTCGCCCGCACCGCGCCGTTGAACTCGAGCCCCAGCCCGAGCGGCACGACGGTTTCGAGATAGGCTTCCTTCACGTTGTACCTGCCGTTGGTCGGCAGATAATTGCCGACGGACCAGCGGTTCGTTGTGGAGATGGCATGCCCGTTGGCGTCAAGGTTGATGATCGGCTGGAATTGTGCCGGCACGGATCCCTTGATGCTTTCTTCGCGCCATTCGGCACCGACCGACACGCTGACGTCACCCGCCCAGGTAGCGAACGGCGTCAGCGCCAGATTTGCGCCGGCGACCTTCTGCTCGGCGATCTCGCTGCGCTCGGGGTTGCCGAGCACATAAGCGAAGGCGGCCGGGTTGGCGACGCCGATGCCCAGGCGATTGAGCGGAATGCAGCCGTTGGTCGGGCTGGTCAGCGACGAGCGGCACACGATCGTCCCCGCCGCCACGCCGAGTGCGTTGCCGGCCGGTGCGAACACCGCGTCGGTCGCATTCAGCATGTTCTGCGTATTCATGATGTTCGTCAGTTGCTCGCGCATATCGGTGCGGCCATATTGGGCATAGATATCCCAATGGGCCGCCTTGCCGAATGCCTGGAACTTGCCGTCGGCACCGACGACGTAGCGCTGAACCTTCCGCTCGTTGTTCACGCCGCGATAGGGCAGGTCGACTGCGGTAGTGGCGACGGTCACGCCAGTGATGCCGGCAAGTTGCGCCGCGCCCAATTCCTGGATCAGGAAAGCGTTGTCCGTCTTGTATGCGATGCCCGTCGAAAGGTTCGGCCCCGCGTTGAACACCGACTTCCCGCGATTGTACGACCCTTCGAAATACACTTCGACATTGTCGGTGATATCGTAGCTCAGCCGGCCGAACACGCCGTAGCGGTTCTCCTCTGGCATCAGGCCGATCCGGCGGCCCGAATCGTTGACCAGCCAATCGCCGCCCTGAGTCACCTGGGGACCTGCGGAGCCCGAGATCGCGGGATAGGTCAGCGCGCCGAACTGATAGTGATTAACCGAGCCACCCTGGCCGAAATAGATGCCGCGCAGGCTATTGGCGGTGGTTCCCGTCGATGCCGTGATCAGACCGCCCGGCGTCGAGTTCGCCGCGCCAACCTGGCGCAGCGTCGTCAGATATTGCGGTGCGGTGGCATCGCCGGCGGTCCATGCTGGATTGGTGAAGCGGACATAGCCGGTGGCGTTCCAGGCACGATCGACGCTGAAGATGCCGTCTTGGTGCGCGAGTTCGCCATTCAGCACGACATGCCCGCGGCCGCCCGCGAACGACGTGCCGCCCGTGATGGCGAACCTATAATTGCTGCCATCGCCATAGGTCGTGACGCCGGTGTCGGCCGACACCTTCAGCCCCTCATATTTCTTGTCGAGGATGAAGTTGACCACGCCGGCGACCGCGTCGGACCCATAAGCGGCCGATGCGCCCCCGGTGACGATCTCGACGCTCTTCACCAATCCTTGCGGGATGGTGTTGATGTCCACGATGTCGTTGACGGTCGAGCCGACCGAGCGGCGGCCGTCGATCAGGACGAGGGTGCGCGTACCGGTCGACGAGTTGTCGAGGTTGCGCAGGTTGAGCTGGTTGATGCCCGCTTGGCCGTTGGACAGGTTGAGGCGAGAGTTGGCCGGCCTGGTCGAGCCGGCGAGCGCGGGGAGCGTGTTGACGAAGTCGGCCAGGTTGTTGGTCGGCGACTGCGTTTCGATCTCCTTCTGCGTCAGTACCGTCAGCGGCTGCGGCGATTGGAATCCGCTGCGCACGATGCGCGAACCGGTGACCACGATGTCCGAATCGTCGATCGGCGCCGCGGCCGGCACGTTTTGCGGCGTCGCCTGGGCGTCCTGTGCCGTGGCCGCTTGCGCAAAAGCCGGCGCGCTATGGACGACGGCCAGCGCCGTCATGGCGATGCCCGCCGCGTAACGGCGGTCGATCCGCGGATTAATACGCCCGAAAATAGACATTCAAACAACCCCTTTGGCTTGCGATCGGGCCGATGTGGAGGAACTCCTCCGACGTGCGTGGCGCGTCGAGACCCGATGTCGTAGCTTGGACCATGGCTGTCGATCAGCTCATGTGTCCCACCTGCATTGGTCGGCGGGATGTACCGGAAGGGCCGATCGGCTTGTCCTCCTGTCATCCCTGCCTTTTTGGAAGAGTGACTGCCCGCTGTGTTGCGGAAACATGTCACTTCCGAGACGGGAGGTTACAGGGCGCCTAAAGGGGGTCAATAGAAGCGGGGTTACTATGATTTTGCTTGGGTATAGCCTGAGGGAATAGGGTTCGCCGGCGCGGCTCGGAGTCGCATTGGCAGGGGCGTCGATAACTCATGGCTATAGGCGATGCCCGGCTCGGTATGCACTTTTGCCCAACCGGCTGCGATAGGGTCTCGATTCATGGTGATGGCGATTGGGTGATGACGATTGGGGCCCTTGATGATTCAGCGTCGCGCGTTCCTGTTGACCTCGGTCGCGATGCTCGCGCTGCCCGGTGCGGGCATTGCGCCCGAGGTGAGTAAGACCGGGCCTGGACGCGGGCGTAGTATCCGCCTGGCCGGCGCCCGCGCGCCGATCGAGATCATCGAGGACGCGATGGGCGTCCCGCACATCCGCGCCAAGTCCAAGCATGACGCGTTCTTCGGCCAGGGGTATGTCGTCGCGCGCGACCGGATGTTCCAGATCGATTGGGATTATCGCCGTGAGCTCGGGCGCATGGCGGAAGTGTTCGGCTCGCGTTTCGTGACTGCCGATAGCGCGGCGCGGCTGTTCCTCTATCGCGGCGATATAGACGCCGAACTCAGGTCGTTGCCGCCCGAGGTGCTCGACTGCGCGCGCGGCTATGTCGCGGGGATCAACGCGCGGATCGACGAACTCGAGACTGATCCCAGTCAGCTACCGCTCGAATATGGAATATTGGGCATCACGCCGCTGCGCTGGGACGTGCGCGACCTGGTCCGCATGCGCGGCGGCGGGATGGGCGATGCCGATGACGAAGTGCGCCACGCGCAGCTTCAGGCGCGCGGCCTGCTCGAATACGATCGATTCATGGATCCGCTGCGCCCGGCTTGGCAATTCACCGTCCCCGACGGGCTCGATTGCGCGGCGGTCAGCGAGGCCGATCTGGGCATCCTGCTCGATGGATCGACGCCGCTGCCGTTCGGCCAGAAGATCGCCGCCTATGACCGTGAGCTCGATCGCATCGACCGTATCGCGCAAGGCAGCAACGCCTGGACCGTCGCCGGCAGCCGCACCGCGACCGGGCGCCCGATCCTGGCCAACGATCCGCATCTCGGGATTGGCGGGCTTAGTCCCCGGCACATCGCGCACCTGACCGCACCTGGCCTGGATGTGATGGGCGGTGGCGATCCCGGTCTGCCGGGCATCATGCAGGGTCATACCGACCGCTTCGCCTTCGGGCGAACCAATTTCCATATCGACCAGACCGACTTGTTCATCCTGAAGACGCGCGAGGACGATCCCGAGCAATATTGGCACAAGGGCAAGTGGAAGCGCTTCGAGACGGTCGAGGAAGAGATCGCGATCAAGGACGCGCCGGCCGCGCGTGTGACCTTGCGCTATTCGCAAGGCCGGCCGGTCATCTCGCAGGACCCGGCACACCACCGCGCGGTGGTCCAGGCCAGCGTGGCGCTGTTGCCGGGCGCGAACATGCGGTTCGCGATCATCGCGATCAACCTGGCGCATGACTGGGCATCGTTGCGTCAGGCGCTCAAGATTCATGTCTCGCCGACCAACCATCACTACGCCGACATTCACGGCAATACCGGATGGCATGCCAGTGGGTTCACGCCCAAGCGGCCCAAGCACGATGGCTTGTTCCCCGCGCCTGGGGACGGCAGCTACGACTGGACCGGCATTCTCACGGTCGAGGAAATGCCCAACAGCTATAACCCAAAAGCGGGCTGGTTTGCCTCGGCCAACCAGATGAACTTGCCCTCCGATTATCCGTATCGCGAGCGCAAGATCAGCTTCAGCTGGAGCGATTCCTATCGCTACGATCGCATCGCCGAGGTGCTGAGCAGCCAGTCCAAGCACCGCGTCGAGGATAGCGTCGCGCTCCAGCACGACGTGCAATCGCTGTCGGCGCGCGCGCTGGTGAAGCTGCTGCCCGCCAGTCTTTCGCCTCAAGCGGCGCCGGCGGCGGCGCTGTTGCGGCAATGGAATTACGGGATCGCGGCAGATAGCGCGGCGGCGTTGCTGTATGAACAGGTCATGCCCGAACTGTCCTCGGCGTTCCGCGACCTCGTCATTCCGAAGGCCGCGCGCGACCTCCTCAAGACGATGAACCTGTCGGAGATGCTGCGGCTGCTCGCCAAGCCCGACCATTATCTCGGCGACGATCCCGTCGCGGCACGCGACGCTTTGCTCGACAAGGCGCTGGCGGCGGGATGGGCCAAAACGGTCGAGCTCGCCGGCGTCGATCCTGCGAAATGGCGCTGGGGCGACCTGCACCAAGTATCGATCGCGCATCCGCTATTGGCCTCGCCGGCGATCGCCGCGGCATTCCCCAAAATCGATGGCGGGCGGTCGGGCGGCGACAGCTACACCGTTATGGCGCGCGGCGTGAACCTGGGGCGCAAGAGCTTCAACGTGATGCACGGAGCGAGCTATCTGCTCGTGGCGGACGTCGGCGCCTGGGACAATAGCCGGGTGCTGCTACTCCCGGGCCAATCCGGCGACCCGCGTTCGCCGCATTATCGCGACTGGTATCAGGATTGGCTGACCGCCAACACGCAGCCCTTGTGGTTCAGTAAGGCGGCGGTCGACGCGCATGCGGTGACGTGGACGACGATCGCGCCAAAGGCGTAAAAAATCCTCCCCGGAACGGGGAGGAATTAGGTCAATCCCTCACTTCCCCGCCTTCAGCATCCGCGCGAAGAATGCTTCGGTCGCGCGATAGCTCGCCAGCCAGTCGCCATAGCGGAAGAATTCGTGCCGCTCGTTGGGCAGACTCAATTCCTCGAACGGCACGCCGCGCGCGGTCAGTTCGCGGGCCAGCAACAGCGACTGGTCATGGTCGACATTCTTATCGTCGTCGCCATGGACGATGAGCACCGGCGACTTCCAGCGGTCGATCGACCCCATCGGCGAAGACTGCCATTGCAGCGCGCGAGCCTTGATCTCGGCATCGGGCGACAGCGACGCATCGCCAAGCCGAACCAAGGTGTGAACTCCGTGGAAATCGGCGCCTGCGGCGAACAGATCGCTGTTGCGGGCGAGCGCCAGCGCCGTGAGGTATCCGCCCCAGCTTCCGCCCCAAATGCCGATCCTTTTAGGATCGACGTCCGGTTGCTTCGCCAGCCAGCGCCCACCGGCCAGGACGTCGCGATATTCGGACGCACCGTCGCGCCCGGTCCCGGGCGCTTCGCGAAACGCGCGGCCATAATTGGTGCCGCTGCGATAATTGACCGACAACACCGTGTATCCCAGCACCGCGAATTGCTGATTGCGGACGTAAGCGTTCGAATAATAATGCATCGGGTTGAACGCCGGCAGCATCTGGCGGCGCGGTCCGCCATGGACGAAGATCAGGGCAGGGTGGGGACCCGGACCCTTGCCGCGGAACAACTGGCCGTGGACCGGCATGCCATCGGTGGCGGTGAAGACGATCGTCTCGGGCTTGGAATAGGAGGGCGCGATCGCCACCGGCCCCAGCGGCTTCATGCCGTCGACGAGCACCATATGCGCCGGACGTTGGGCGTCGGTCGCGGTCGCCGCGAGCCGATCACCACCGAACACCGGGCGAAAGACGAAGAAGTCATTCTGGGTCAGCCGCGCCGGCTTGCCGCCCTCAATCGCAGTGCGCCAGAGCTGGCGCGTATCGAGATTGCCGGCATTGGCGGCGTAGACGATTGCCTTGCCGTCAGGCGTCGGGGTGAAAGTCTCGACTTCGTTGGCGTCCGGCGTCAGGTCGCGCGGCGTGCCGCCGGTCGCGGCCGGCAGCGCGTAGATGTGCATCCAGCCGGTCCGCTCCCACGGGAACAGCAAATGGCCGGATGCGGTCCAGAACAAATTGCGCCCGCGCGTCCCTGCGAACTGCCCACCTTCGCCACTGGGCGCCGACCAGAGCGAGCGCGTGACGCCGCTTGCCAAGTCGGTCACGCGCACGGACCAAAAGGAGGCGCTACTGTCTGGCACGTCCGCAGGCGGATCGCGAAACTGCAAGAACGCCACTTGTCGGGCGTCGGGCGAGAAGATCGGATCGCTCGATTGGCCCAGAGTCGGCCCGATATAGCGGAGCGAGCGCTGCTCGACATCGAGCAGGCCGACAAAGCTATGGCCCTTGCGCTGCTCGATGAACAGCAATTGCCTGCCGTCCGGCGACCATTGCAAATCCTCCACCGAGCCCGTGACGGTGGCGAGCCGATGCGCCGCGGCATCACCGCTCCACAGCCAGATCTCACCCTTGCGGGTGTAAGCGACGCGCATGCCGTCCGGGCTGAACGCCGCGCCATGGCCCAGCCCGATCTTGACCGGCGCCTGCGCCCCCGCGACGTCGGCGACGAACAGCGCTTGTTCAGGCGTTTCGAGCGTGATCCCCGTGTTGGGGACGTTTGCTTCGGGAAATTCGGCATCGCCGCCGCGCACGAACAGCAGACGGCGCCCATTCTGGCTCAGCTGCGGCTCGGAGAGCTCGATGCCTTCGTCGCCGGCAAAAGCGGTGCGCGGATGGGCGGGAATATCGGGTCCGCCAATCCAGACGTTGCGTGCGCCCGCCACATCTTCGATCCAGGCGAAGACCGGCGCCTGGCGTGCGCCATTGAGATCGCTGGCGAACGGCAGCGCGAGATTGGAGGCCAATGCGTCGACGGGCTTGCCATCGCGCGTAGTTTGTCCGCCAAGCGCCGGCGCGGCGGCGACGGAAAGTGCGAGCAATGCGGAGGCCAGCCAGGCGGGATGCAGCTTCATGGATACAGGCTAGGATCAGAAAAAAGCGTCGGGCAAGCACTGGATTCGCTGCTTATGCCGGGCGGTTATGGCTTTCCTTCGTTGAGATATAGGCGGCCTAGCGCGGACGGACCAAGGCCTGGTGCAACAGTGACAGGCCATGCTCGATCTCTGGCAGGCCGACCACGCCATAGCCGAGTACAATGCCCCGCCGCTTGGGCGAGCCGAAATGGTAGCGATCGAGCGTGTGGATCTTGACGTTGCTCGCAAGCAGGCCGGCGGTCACCGCTTCGAGATCGACGCCATCTCGGGCCAGCCCCGCGATGTGCATGCCGTAAGGTGGCGGGACCGGATCGAACCACTCACCCAGATGCGCCGTCATGAGCGACATGATCAGCCGCCGCCGCTGGTCGTATATCCCGCGCATCTTGCGCACGTGACGCGTCAAATGCCCTTCGCCAATGAACCCGGCGACTCCCATCTGGGTCGGGATCGGGCAGTGCCAGTCGAGGCAGTTTTTCGCCGCGATCAACGTCCGCATTGCCCAGGGCGGCGCGACGATGAATCCCAGCCGCAGCGAGGGCAGCATGCATTTGGAGAAGGTGCCGACATAGAAGACGAGATCGGCGGCATCGGCGGTCCTCAGCGCTTCGACTGGACTGCCTTCGTAGCGGAATTCTCCGTCATAATCGTCCTCGACGATCACCGCGCCATTGGCGCGGGCGAATGCCACCAATGCCGCGCGGCGCCGCGGCGACATGGTGACGCCGATCGGGAATTGATGCGACGGACAGACGCAGATGATGTTCGTGTTCGCCGGCAGCTGATCGACGATCAGCCCCCCGTCATCCACTTCGATCGGCACGATCGTCGCGCCTGCCGCGGCAAAGGCGACGCGCATCGGTGGATAGCCGGGATCCTCGATCGCGACGACGGTCTTGCCCGGCGTGACGAGAGTCCGCGCGAGGATGTCGAACGCCTGTTGCGCGCCCGATGTGACGAGCGCGTCCTGCGGGCGGCACGGCACCGCGCGGGTCAGCGCGATGTGGCGGACGATCGCCTCGCGAAGGCGGAAATTGCCTTGATTGCCCTGCGCGCTCTTAAAGCTAGGCGGCTGGTTTTCGAGGCTACGTAACTGCTTGACGCTGATTTGCCGAAATACGTCCATCGGGAAGAGCCGCGTGTCGATCATCGCGGGACGAAAATCGATCGCGGTGCCCTTGTCGGGGCGGTTTCCGGCGATCGGTTCATCGCGCCAGAAACCGATCGCCGCGCGCGTTTCCTCGCTCAACCAGAAGCCGTTCAACCTCGGATCGTCGGTCGGGGCGTCCTGGTCGGCATCGAACGGCGGCGCCATCGGCAAGGCGTCGACGACATAGGTGCCCGAGCCGCGCCGGCTGACCGCATAGCCGTCGTTGATCAGCCGCTCGTAGATGTCGGTCGCGGTATTGCGCGACACGCCGAAAAACGCGCTCGATTGCCGGGTGCCGGGCAGCCGCGCGCCGAGCGCGAGCCGGCCCTCCACGATCGCGGCCTTCAATTGCTCATAGATGCTGCGCGCGGAATTGCGCGTGCCGTCGCCGCCACGCTCCAGCCGCAACTCGAACAATGGATTCATTGCAGCCTTTTGCCGGACCCGGCCAAGTGGACCAACCGATTTTGTCCCGACTGGCCCTCAATTCCCGCTCGTCGCCAGCATAGGTGCGGGGCGGGATACATCAAGGCAATCGGAGGCTATCGGCATGTTGGCGCAAACCGTTCGGCGAATTGGACTGGCGGCCGGGTTTTCGATGTTGCTCGCGACCGCTCCGGCAGTCGATGCGTGCGTAAACGGGCCGATGCCGACCTATATTGCCGCCGCGATCGCCGACTCCGCGCGCCCGGCGGCGGATGTCGAGCGCGACGCCAACCGAAAGCCCGGCGAGGTGCTCGCCTTTGCCGGCGTCAAGCCGGGCGATCGGGTCGCGGATTACGCCGCGGGCAACCGCTATTTCACGCGGCTGTTTTCCGGGATCGTCGGCGCACAGGGACATGTCTATGCGAGCGTCCCGGCGAGCCTGTTTCAATATGAGAACATCGTCAAAGGGATCGCCGATATCCAGGCCTATATCGTCAAGCACCCCAATGTCTCGGTGACGGCTGGATCGGCGATCGACGTCGCGCGCTTTCCAGAAAAGCTCGATCTGTTCTGGATTTCGCAAAACTATCACGATCTGCACGACCCGTTCATGGGGCCGGTCGACATGAAGGCGTTCAATCGCGCGGTCTATGCCGCGCTCAAGCCGGGCGGTGTCTATATCGTGCTCGATCATGTCGCCGCGAAGGGATCGCCGGCGGACGTCACCGATACGCTGCATCGCATCGAACCGTCGACGGTTCGGCGCGAGGTCGAAGCAGCGGGATTCGAGTTCGTTGGGGGCAGCGACCTTCTCGCCAATCCAGCCGATCCGCATACCGCGGGTCCGTTCAACGCCGCTATTCGCGGGCATACCGATCAGTTCATTTTCAAGTTCAGACGGCCGCTGCGTTGAGATACTCCGTTGATTGCCGGGCGGATTCTCTGCTGTCGGCGGCGCGGCTCAGGAAGGAATGGTCCATGTCGAGATTGGGATTGGGCTTCGCGGCCTGTCTGTGCCTCACCATGCCGGCATACGGATCGAGCGACGATCCGGTCCGGGCAGGCACGCTACCGCCGGCAGTGACCGCGACGGCGCTGGCCGCCGGCGAGCACGATTTCGACTTCGAGATCGGCGAGTGGAAGACGCATTTATCTCGCCGTCTTCATCCGCTGACGGGATCGCAGACCTGGGTCGACTATGACGGTACGACGATCGTCAGACCCGTCTGGAATGGCGCCGCGAACCTGGTCGAACTCGTCGTCGACGGACCGGCCGGCCATTTCGAGGGGTTGTCGCTGCGTCTCTACAATCCGCAGACCCGGCAATGGGGGTTGAATTTCGCCAACCGCAGCGACGGCCAGATGGTCGCGCCCACCGTCGGCGGCTTCCGCGATGGTCGTGGCGAATTCTATCAGCAGGATACGCTGGGCGGCCGCGCGATTTTCGTGCGCTTCGTTATCATCAAGCGGTCGAAGGACGCGATCCATTTCGAACAGGCCCTCTCCGCCGACGGCGGCAAGACCTGGGAAGTGAACTGGATCGCCGACGATACGCGGACGACATCCTAGCCTTTTTCTGACCGCCGAACCGGGCCATCCAAATATCATAGCGTATGTCGGGATGGTGCCGGATGCAGGAATCGAACCCGCGACCTTCGGTTTACAAAACCGCTGCTCTACCAGCTGAGCTAATCCGGCCCTCGGGGCCTGAGCCCCGGTATTCAACTGGCAGCTCCCATGCGTCAGGTGATGCCGAAGGTCCAGCCCTCTGTTCGCGCGATGTCAGGCGTCAGGCCGGCGGGCGACCATAATTCCGGACGAGGCGCATAGGCGCGCAGCCATGCCGCGGTCAGCAGCGCGTCGGCGCTATGATCGTCGATCGCGCCGCTCCCCGTCACCGGCGCGCTGCCGATTGCCTCCAACGCGATGTTGAGCGCCTCGATCGACGTCATCTTGGTGCGCCCCTTCGCCCGCCCGGCGGCGATCGCGGCCAGGCTGGTATAGATTTCGACGATCAGCGATCCTCGCGCCGGTGCCGGATCGAACGGCCAGATCGGAAGCTTGCCGGCCAGCTGGTGCACCACGCGCATCCCGGTCAGGCTCGATTTCCCGACTTGCGCCGCGCCGACGAGATTGAGGTTGCTGTACGGGTTCAGCCCCTGGAGCCGCTGTTCGACCTCGCTGAGGCGGAGTCGGCCACGGCCACCGCCATACTGATCGCCCTCGCGCCCGCCATGCCGCCGGAAATGGCGCGAGGCGTGCGGGTGATCGACGAAGCTCGACGCGGCGAGGTGCGGATCGTCGGCCGAGATCCGGTCGACCAGCGCCCACAAGGCGCGCGCATCGGCGGGGCTCTCGTCCCACCCGGGGAAGAACGCGCCGCGATCGGCGAACGGCAGCGACAGCCCGAGATCGAGTCCGACCAGCGTCGCATCGGGCATCTCATCGCGCAGCCAATGGAGCACGGCCCTTCGCGACCATCCGCCCGGCCGCGCGATCAGCTCCGGAGCGCCATCGTTACGGGCACAGATCGCCACCGCGATTCCGCGCTGCACCGGACCGACCGCGCCAGACCAGTCGATCGCCGCATAATGGTCGAAATGATCAGGGGCGATCGCCAAAAGCCACTCGTTGCGCCTTGCTTGCGCGATCCCACCAGGCGCGCTTGATCACGGTCCGAACGCGTTCGGGATCGTCCGAACCATAGCGTATCAATACCCCTGGCCAGCCTTCGTAATGCGGCGTCTGCCAGAAGGTGTCGGGATCGGTTTCGAGCAGGATAGCCTTTTCGTCATGCGTGCAACGCACATGGAAGCTGGTCGCGGCTTCGTGGCTGGGCGACACGAACGCCTTCTTGTTCACCTTGGGGCAGGGCGTGCCGTAGAAGCTTTCCATATAGGTCTCGGGCAGCGTCAGCGCGAAGGCGACGATGTCGTCCCAACTATCGAGCGTCCCGGTCATCGGCCCTCCGCCTCAGGCTGTCCCAATAATCCAGCCGCTCCTGGATTCGCTTCTCGAAGCCGCGCTCGGTCGGCGTATAGAAGGTCTGCGGGCTCATTTCCTCGGGCCAGTAATTCGACCCCGAGAAACCCTCCTCCGTGTCGTGGTCATAGGCATAGCCCTTGCCGTAGCCGATATCCTTCATCAGCTTGGTTGGTGCGTTGAGGATGTTCTGTGGCGGCATCAGCGAGCCGGTTTCCTTCGCCGACCGCCACGCCGCGCCCATCGCCTTGTAGGACGCGTTCGATTTGGGTGCGGTCGCGAGATAGAGGCACGCCTGGACCAGCGCGAGTTCGCCTTCGGGCGAACCGAGGAAGTCGTAAGTATCCTTGGCGGCGATGCACTGGACCAGCGCCTGGGGATCGGCGAGACCGATATCCTCGATCGCCATGCGGATTAGCCGGCGCAGCAGGAAAAGCGGTTCCTCGCCCGCGGTGAGCATCCGTGCGAGATAATAAAGCGACGCCTGGGGATCGCTGCCGCGCACCGCTTTGTGCAGCGCCGAGATCAGATTGTAATGCCCCTCGCGATCCTTGTCATAGACGGCGACGCGGCGTTGCAGGAACGCCGACAGCCCGGCGGGGTCGAGCGGTTCGGGCAAGTCGACCGAATAGAGCGTTTCGGCCTGGTTGAGCAGAAAGCGCCCATCGCCATCGGCGCTGGCGATCATCGCCGCGCGGGCTTCGGCTGTGAGGGGTAGGGGACGGCCCATCAATTCGTCGGCACGATCAAGCAATTTGCCCAGCGCGGTGGCGTCGAGCCGGTGGAGGATCAGCACCTGCGCGCGGCTGAGCACGGCGGCGTTGAGTTCAAAGCTGGGATTCTCGGTAGTGGCGCCGACCAACGTGACGGTGCCGTCCTCGACATAAGGCAGGAACCCGTCCTGCTGCGCGCGATTGAAGCGATGGATCTCGTCCACGAACAGCAAGGTACGCTTGCCGATCCGGGCATGCTCGCGCGCTTCGGCGAAGGCTTTCTTGAGATCGGCGACGCCCGAGAACACCGCAGAGATCGCGACGAAGCGCAGACCGACCGAGTCGGCGAGCAACCGCGCGATCGTCGTCTTGCCGGTGCCGGGCGGGCCCCACAGGATCATCGACGACAGCCGACCGGCGGCGACCATCCGCCCGATCGCGCCCTCCGACCCGGTCACTTGCTCCTGGCCGACGACATCCTCCAACCGGCGTGGGCGCAGCCGATCGGCGAGCGGTGCGTTCTCGCTCGGGACATCCTGGGAAGAGGCTTCGGGTTCGAAGCCTGCGAAGAGATCGGCCATAACGGGAACATAGGGCGGGGAGGGCGGGAATCCCAGCGGTTCGATCGTTCTGGGAGAAGCGCGGAGCCGTCGATCAAAAATTATTCTAAGATATATCTTGACGCGGCTATCTAAGATATATCTTGGTGGCATCATGAAACACCCAAGGAATCGGAGATCCATGTTTTCTCATCATCATCACGGCGGCCACGGTTGCCATCCCGGACATCATGCGATGCGCGGCGGCTGGGGCCATCGCGGCTGGCATGGCCGCGGTTTCGGCGGCGGCCGTGAAGGGCGCGGCGAGGGCCGCTCGCGACGCATGTTCGACGGCGGCGAATTTCGCCTTGTCCTCTTGAAGCTGATCGCCGACGAGCCGCGCCACGGCTACGACCTTATCCGGCAGATCGAAGAGCTGACCGGCGGCGCCTATGCGCCGAGCCCGGGCGTGGTCTATCCGACCATCACCCTGCTGGACGATATGGGCCTAATCCAGGAACAGCAGAGCGAGGGCGCCAAGAAGCTGTTCGCGGTCACCGAGGCCGGCACTGCCGAGCTCGAAGCCAATGCCGAGCAGGTCGCTGCGCTGATCGCCCGACTGAGCGCGATCGGCGAGGAGCGGCAGAAAGTCGACGCCACGTCGATCCGCCGCGCGATGGGCAATCTTCGCGAAGTGCTGGTCAACCGGCTCAACTCGGGCGAGGTCGATGACGAGATCTTGCACCAGGTCGTCGCATTGCTCGACGAGGCCGCGCAGAAGATCGAGCGGCTGTAAGGCGTGAGCGGCACTACCCGCTTGCAGATCCTCCGCCGGCGGCTGGGCATCGACCCGGCCGCCGGCCCCTTATCGAAAGAACCCCATGACCGTTTCCGAGACCGCCAAGGTGCCGACCGCGAGCGCCAGCAAATATCTCCAGCAATTGTGCAAGCATTGGCAACACAATCTGACGGTTGAGTTCACCGCCGATCACGGTACCGTGACCTTTCCGAAGGACGCGCGCGGTGCGGACTGGCCCGGCGACGCGCTGGTCACGTTCGATGCGTCGGGCGAGGCGCTCGACGTTCGGATCGACGCCAGCGTTGCTGAGCAGCTCGAAGGATTGAAGGGTGCCGTCGCGCGTCATCTCGATCGCTTCGCCTTTCGCGAGGCGCCGTTGGCATTCGACTGGCAGGTGGCGTGAGGGACTGAAAATTCCTCCCCGTGCCGGGGAGGAATTTTCACCCAGCCAAGACCTTCTCCGCGACTTCCTCCATGCTGCCGACAACAAGCAGGGAGTCGCCGCCGACTATGCCGACCTTGGTCTGGCCGTTCTCGTCGGCGCGCAGATAAGCGATGTTCGCCGCGACCACGAGATAATCGCCGCCGCGCGACTTGAGCAGAATGAATTTCACGAAGAATCTCCCGGGATTTCCGGGCGCCCTAGAAGGTTTTCGAGGCGGCTGGAACAGCCATCGCTTGGTCTAGCTCCCGGCGTACCGTTCCGCGGTCGCCTTGATCAGCGCGATCATGTTGGGAATGCCTTGCGTCCGGTTCGAGCTGAGCTGGTTGCGCAGGTCGAACGGCGCCAGCGCGGCGTCGATATCGGTCGCCAGGATGTCGCCCGGTTGCCGATCCTGCACCGTCAGCAATACCAGCGCGATGATGCCCTTGGTGATCGCAGCGTTTGACTCGGCCAGGAAATGGAGCACGCCGTCGTCGCGAACCGTGGGGTAGACCCACACCGACGCCGAACATCCCCGCACCAGTGTCGCATCGGTCTTGAGCGCGTCGGGCATCGGCTCGAGCGTGCGGCCGAGATCGATCAGCAGGCGATAGCGATCGTCGGCGTCGAGGAATTCATATTCGTCGTGCAGGTCGGAAAGGCTCGGCATGGTCCGCGCTATAGCGCTCCTGCCGTCCAATCCAACCGTCGCCCTTGGGTCCGCACTCAATTACCACGAGGATCG
>NZ_BCYU01000004.1 GCF_001598355.1 Sphingomonas asaccharolytica NBRC 15499 | reverse complement strand
TCTTCTTTCTTCTTCGACCAGCCCGACGAAAAAGAAGAAAGAAGACCCTCACCCAAACCCTCTCCCGCTAGCGGGAGAGGGCTAAGAAGTATTTCCCCCCTTCCCTACCGCCCCGGCATGAAAGATGAAGCGTGCCATGCGCTTCTTCTCCGACAACGCCGCCCCGGCCTGCCCCGCGGTGATCGATGCGATCACTGCCGCCAATATCCTCGACACCGCCTATGACGGCGACCGCTGGTCGAAACAGCTCAACGGGCGCTTTTCCGACCTGTTCGGCACCCAAGTCGAGGTGCTGTGGACACCATCGGGCACGTCGGCCAATTGCCTGGCACTGGCGGCGCTGTGCCAGCCGCACGGCGCGGTGATCTGCCACCGTGAGGCGCACATCAACAATGACGAAGCGGGAGCGCCGGGCTTCTACCTCCACGGCGCCAAATTGCTGCTCGCCGAGGGGCCGGGCGCGAAAGTGACCCCGGATGCGGTGGCGGGCGTGCTCGCCGGCATCCGCAACGACGTGCATCAGGTCCAGGCGCATGCGCTGTCGATCACCAACGCGACCGAATATGGCCTGAGCTACGCGCCCGACGAGGTCGCGGCGCTGGGCGACCTGGCCAAGGCGCGCGGGCTCGGCTTCCACATGGACGGCGCGCGCTTCGCCAATGCGGTGGTGCATGCGGGCGCCGATCTCGCCGATCTAACCTGGCGCGCCGGAGTCGATGCGCTGAGCTTCGGCTTCATCAAGAATGGCGGGATGACCGCCGACGCGTTAGTGCTCTTCAAGCCCGAACTGGCCGCGGCCAGCCATTATCGCCGCAAGCGCGCGGGGTTGCTCGCATCGAAGGGGCGCTATCTGGCGGCGCAGATCCTGGCAATGCTCGACAATGACGTGTGGCTCAGGAATGCTCGTGCCGCCAATGCCGGCGCGGCGCTGTTGGCGCGCGCGGCGGGCGACCGGCTGGTCTATCCGGTCGAGGCGAACGAGGTATTCCTGCGCGCGACGCCGGCGGAAGCGGCGAGTTTACGTGCCTTGGGCTTCGACTTCTACGATTGGGCGCCGGGCGAGGTACGGCTGGTCACCTGCTGGGACCAGGCCGAGGACGCGATCCGGCCGCTGGCGGATGCGATTGCGGCGCTTGGATAAATTCCCTCTCCCGCTTGCGGGAGAGGGCTAAAAAGCGGTCGTCCATAGGTTCACCTTGTCACCGTACAAGCAGAAGCCGGGTTGTTGCGCCCACGCACCGCGGTAGAGCGGAATCGTGCTCCAGCCGCCCCAAGCCAAGCCCCGCTCGACCACGCTCAGCGTGCTGGTGCCGTTCGGCATCGTCACCCTGATCTGGGGATCGACCTGGCTGGTGATCCGCGGTCAATTGGGCGTGGTGCCGCCGAGCTGGTCGGTGACCTATCGCTTCCTGATCGCCGGCATCTGCATGGTCGGCTGGGCGCTGTGGAAGCGCGAGAGCTGGCGACTGGGGGCGCGTGGATACGGCTTCGCGATATTGCTCGGGCTCTTCCAGTTCTGCGGCAATTTCAATTTCGTCTATCGCGCCGAACAACATGTCACCTCGGGCCTGGTGTCGGTCGTGTTCGCGATGCTGCTGATTCCTAATGCGCTGTTCGGCCGCGTCTTCCTCGGCCAGAAGCTCGGCCGCCAGTTGATGGTCGGATCGGCGATCGCGATGGCCGGCGTCATCCTGCTGTTCGTGCGCGAAGCGCGAGTCGATCCGCATGGGCCTGGCCAGGTGCTGGCCGGCATAGGGTTCACTTTGTGCGCGATCCTCTGTGCCTCGACCGCCAACGTCATGCAGGCGACGCCGACCGCGGCGCGCTATCCGATGGGCACCACCGTCGCGATTGCGATGCTCGCGGGCGCGGCGATCGACGCGATATTCGCTTATGCAACCACCGGCGCCCCGGTGATCGAGCATCGCGCTATCTATTGGGTCGGCACGCTCTATCTCGGCGTCTTTGCCTCGGCGCTCGCTTTCCCGCTCTATTTCGGGGTGATTCGCGCGATCGGCCCGGCCAAGGCGGCCTATTCGAGCGTGATCGTGCCGGTGATCGCGATGATGCTGTCGACCCTGTTCGAGGGCTATCGCTGGTCCGGCCTGGCGATCGGCGGCGCGGCGCTGGCCGCATTCGGGCTGGTGATCGCCCTCAGGGCCAGAAGGCCCAATCGCTAAACCAGAGCGCGCAGGCCCAACCGATAGTCGGCATAGACCGGCCGCCAGCCCAGCACGCGCTTCGCTTTCAGGTTCGATACCCGCCGGTTCTCGGCGTGGAAAGCGCGCGCTTCGGGCGTTAGCGCGTCGAGCGGGACGACCGCTGGCGGATCGATGCCGAGCAAATTCGCGGCGAACTCGATCACCGCGTCCTGGCTCTCCGGCATGTCGTCGGACAGATTATAGGCACCAGGCGGTGCGTCGAACCCCGCGATCACGCCGGCGGCGAGATCGTCGACATGGATGCGGCTGAACACTTGCCCAGCGATCCCGGTCCGGTGCGCCCGTCCGCTGCGCACGCGATCGAGCGGTGAACGGCCGGGGCCGTAGATCCCAGGCAGGCGGAAGACACGCGCGCCAAGCGACAGCCAATCGGCGTCGGCGCGGTTACGCGCTTGTCGCCGCCCCACGATCGGCGCGCCTTCGTCGACCCAGGCCCCTCCGGCATCGCCATAGACGCCGGTCGAGGAGAGATAGCCGAGCCACTTGCCGCCATCCGCCAGCGCCGCGCCGTAGCGCGCGAGGACGGGATCGACCTCGTCGGGCGGCACCGAGGACAGGATATGTGTCGCGCGATCGATCGCCGATATCACCCCCTCACGATCGTCGAAATCGAGACTGCCGGCGCTGCCGGTCGCGGCAATCTCCCACCCGTCCAAACCGGCGGCGATGACGGTCGCCGCATAGCCCAGCCCGAAGATCAGGAGGTTATTTCGCACCGTAACCGCCGAAATACGTCCCGAAATAGTCGCCCTTGTTCCAGCGCGGCCGCTCGTCGTTATCGGCGATTTCGCGCGCGATCGTGTAATTGACCGTCACGAAGCGCACCCCTTGCGCCCAGTCGAGCAGCTGCGAGAGGTCGTCCGACGGTTGGTGATAATGATTGGCCATGAAGTCGTCCCAGGCCGCCTTGCCCGCGCCCTTCTCGCCCGGCCACAGGAAGACCGAGGGAATGCCTTTTTGCACGAAGCGGAAATGGTCGGAGCGCACGAAAATGCCTTGCTCCGGCATCGGGTCGGGCGACATCGACACGCCGACCGATCCCGCCGCGCGCTCGACGATCGGGCCCAGCGTCGAGCGCTGCGCCCCGAACACCACCATGTCCTCGAACGGATAGGTGATCAGTGGCATGTCGAGATTGACGTCCGCGACGATCGACTTGAGCGGCACGGTCGGATTGTTGGCGAAATAGTCGGAGCCGATCAGCCCCTTTTCCTCGGCAGTCACCGCCAGGAACATGATCGTTCGCCGCGGCGGCTTGCCCGACGAGACGAACCGCTTCGCCTCCTCGATCAGGCTGGCGATGCCGATGGCATTGTCCTCGGCACCGTTGTTGATCGTGTCGCCGGTCTTGTCCGGGGCACCGACGCCGATATGATCGAGATGCGCCGACAGGATGACGACGTCATCTTTCAGCTTGGGGTCGCTCCCCGGGAGGAGGCCGATCACGTTCGACGACGGCATCGGCCGCGTCTCGGTCCTGATCGCGACCGACAAAATGCCGTTGAGCGCGACCGGCTTGAACGCAGCGTCATCACTATCCGCTGCCTTGCCTATCTGATCCCAGCCGATCCTGGCGCCGGCGAACATCTTCGCCGCGATCCCCGGCGACAGCGTTCCCAGCATCGGCACGCCGTCCGCCCCGCCGGTGGCCTTGCCGTTCGACCAGGTCACCCGCTCACGATCCCAGGTCCGTGCCAGTGCCGCGACCGGAAAATTGCCGCGCGCGCCACGCGGGCTTTGGATCTGAACCGCGCCGATCGCACCATGCTCGGCGGCGATACGCGCCTTGGTCGCCGGGCTCGAGAAGAAGGCTCTTTCTTCGCCCTCATATCTGCTCGGCGCGCCGGCGACGAAGGCGACGATCTTTCCCTTCACGTCGGCGCCGCGATAATCGTCGCGTTGGTAATCGGGCGCGACGATACCATAGCCAACGAAGACGATTGACGCATGCAGGCTGGTTTCCGGCTTGGCGGGGTTGGACGAGGGCGCGAAATCCTGCCCGAAGACGAGTGTCTGTGGTTGCCCGCCAGGCGGCGTCCAGACGAAATTGCCCTTGTCGGCGAGCTTGACGCCGATCAGCGGCACTTTCTGCAGGTAGCCGCCATCATCGCCTCCCGGCCGCAACCCGGCGGCATAGAATTGCGCCGCGACATATTGCGCGGCAATGTCGAATTCCGGGCTGCCCGCCTCCCGCCCGCGCATCGCATCGGACGCGAGGAACATGACATGGGCTTTCATCGCGGCCTGATCGGCAGGAAGCGGCGCATTGACCCGCTCGTTGATCGAGCGCGGGCTTTCCTTTTGAGAGGCGGACGGCGCCGAGGGTGCCTTGCCAGTCTGCGCAAGCGCGGTGCCGGCGACGAGCGTCAATGCGGCCGCGCCGATCAGTCTCAACATGGCTTTCCTCTTGGCTGTCTCTGTTGTGGCGCGTAGCACGCGGAGAACGGTTGGCAATCGCATCCGGTGCGAATGATACAGCCATGAAGCAGGACCGCACGAAAACACATGATCGACGTTCAATCCGCCCTAGCCGACCCGATTGTCACACGCCGCGAGGATTACAGCGCGCCCGATTGGCTGGTCCCGGATATCGCGCTCGATTTCGATCTCGATCCGGCAACGACGCGAATCAAGGCGGCGCTCGACGTGACGCGCAACGGCGATCACGATCGCCCGCTCCGGCTCGACGGCGACGGCCAAGTGCCGCTATCGGTCAGCGTCGACGGCAATCTGCACAATGACTGGCGGATGGAGGGGTCGGACCTGGTCATCGACCTTCCCGCCGGCAAGCACCGCATCGAGACCGAGGTCGAAGTCCATCCCGACCGCAATACTCAATTGATGGGACTCTACGCGTCCGGCGGCAATCTGTGCACGCAATGCGAGGCGGAAGGGTTTCGCCGCATCACCTTCTTCCCCGATCGACCCGACGTGCTCGCGCGCTATTCGGTCAGGATGACGGCGGACAAGAAGCGCTTCCCGATCCTGCTCGCCAATGGCGACCCGATCGCGTCGGGCGATCTCGATGACGGCCGCCATTGGGCCGAATGGCGCGATCCTTATCCCAAGCCGAGCTATCTGTTCGCGATGGTCGCGGGCAACCTTGCCGCTAATCGCGCGACCTTCACCACCATGTCGGGGCGCAAGGTAGAGCTCGGCATCTGGGTGCGCGAACGCGATCTGGCCAAGACCGAGCATGCGCTCGACGCGCTGCAACTGGCGATGGCGTGGGACGAGAAAGTCTATGGCCGCGAATATGATCTCGACGTGTTCAACATTGTCGCGGTCGACGATTTCAATTTCGGCGCGATGGAGAATAAAGGGCTGAACATCTTCAACAGCCGCTACATCCTGGCCGATCCCGACACCGCAACCGATTACGATTACGACGCGATCGCCGCGGTTGTGGCGCACGAATATTTCCACAATTGGTCGGGCAATCGCGTGACCTGCCGCGACTGGTTCCAGCTCAGCCTGAAGGAAGGCTTCACCGTCTTCCGCGACCAGAGCTTCTCGGCCGATCAGGGATCGGCGGCGGTCAAAAGGATCGAAGATGTGCGCGGCCTGCGCGCCAGCCAGTTCCCCGAGGATAACGGCCCGCTGGCACATCCGGTACGGCCCGAAAGCTATATCGAAATCTCCAACTTCTACACCGCGACGATCTACAACAAGGGCGCCGAGCTGATCCGGATGATGGCGACGATCCTAGGCAAGGATCGCTTCCGCCGTGCTACCGACCTCTATTTCGACCGTTTCGATGGGACCGCCGCGACCTGCGAGGATTTCGTCCGCTGCATGGAAGAAGGCGGCGAGATCGACCTGACCCAGTTCCGTCTGTGGTATTCGCAGGCCGGGACGCCGCGCGTCTCCGCGGCGCTCGATCACGATGCAGAGTCCGGCCGCGCAACCTTGCGCCTCGCGCAGCGCACGCCGCCGACGCCCGGCCAATCTGTCAAAGAGCCCATGGTCTTGCCGCTCAAGCTCAAGCTGTTCGGCAGCGCGAGCGGTGCGGCGCTGGGCGAGGAGCAGCTCCATCTGCTCGACCAGCCGAGCAGCGAGATGGTGTTCGAGGGGGTGAGCGAGGCGCCGGTGCTGTCGATCAACCGCGGCTTTTCCGCGCCCGTCATCATCGAAAGCGACCGCTCGGCGCAGGATCTCGCTTTTCTCTCGGCGCATGACGACGATCCGTTCGCGCGTTACGAAGCGATGCAACAGCTGATGCTCGATACGCTGGTGACCGCGACCCAGCTCGGCCGCGCCGATCACGGCCCGGTGATCGAGGCGGTGCGCCGCACGCTGGAGGATGGAGCGCTCGATCACGCCTTTGTCGCCGAAGCCGTACTGCTACCGTCGGACAGCTTCATCGGCGATCAGCTCGACCGGGTCGATCCCGAGGCGGTGTTCCGCGCCCGCGAGGCGCTGCGCCGCGACCTCGGCAAGACGCTCGCGGCGCTGTGGCGTCAAGCCTATGCCAATAGCTCGACCGGCGCGCCGTTCGTCTATTCGCCGGCGGCCAAGGCCGACCGCCGGATGCGCACCGTCGCGCTCGGCTATATCGCTGCCTCGGGTGCCGACGATGCCGCCGATCTTGCGTTCGCGCAGTTCGAGACGGCGGATAACATGACCGACCGCCAGGGCGCGCTGACGGCGCTGGCGAACGGCACGTCGGACAAACGGATCGCTGCGCTCGACATCTTCTACAATCGCTATTCGACCGACGCGCTGGTGCTCGACAAATGGTTCCAGACCCAGGCGCTGTCGTCGCGCGACGATACGCCGGCGACGGTCGATGACCTCGCGCGGCACCCCGACTTCACGCTCGCAAATCCCAACCGCGCCCGATCGCTGGTCGGGGCGTTCAGCGTCAACCAGCGCGCGTTCCACGCCGCTGGCGGCGCGGGCTATCGCTTCCTGGCGGACAATCTGATCGCGCTCGACCGGCTCAATCCGCAAACGGCCGCGAAACTGCTGCCGCCGCTCGGCCGCTGGCGGCGGTTCGACGAGACGCGGGCGGCGCTGATGAAGGCGGAACTCGAGCGCATTCTCGCGACGCCCGGCCTGTCGAAGGATCTGTTCGAGCAGGCGTCGAAGAGTTTGGAGGGGTAGCGCCAAATAAACCCTCTCCCCTTGTGGGAGAGGGATACGAAGACTTGGGGCCGTCAGGCCCCTAGTCGAAGTTGGGTGAGGGGAAGCGGTCGCGCAGCGATCGCGCGGAGCTTCGCTCCGCTTCCCCTCACCAAGCTACGCTAGCGAGCAAGCTCGCAAGCTTCGCTATCCTCTCCCACAAGGGGAGAGGAGTGATGGCTAAACCAGCCCACGCATCTCCAGTGCGTTCAACATCGCCGCGCCGGTCATCGTATTGTCGAAGATCGTCCAGCTCTCCACACCGGCGTCAGTCGCCGCCTGCGCATGCCGCGCGACCATCTTCGCGTCATAAGCCGAGCGATACATTTCTGGCGATCCGTGCAGCCGGGTATACCGCAACCGCGCCCAGCCGCCGGGCTCCCCTGCCCCCGCAACCGGCGCGGGATTGGCGGCGACACGCACCACACGATATCGGACGAGCAGGGTATTCGCCTCTGCCGTGAACCAGCTTTGGTGGCGCGGCTCGCACACCAGATCGTTCGCCGTGCGATCGCGCAGCAACGCGAAGAAATCCCCTGCGATCGAAGCGTCGAAGGCGAGGCTGGGCGGTAACTGGATCAGGATCGGGCCGCGTTTCGCTCCCAATCCGTCGGTCTCTTCGAGAAATCTGTCCGACAGCGCCGCGACGCCAACAAGCCGCGCCTCGTGCGTGACCGCCTTGGGCAGCTTCACCGCGAAAGCGAAACCGTCGGGCACGCTCGCCGCCCAGCGTTCATAGGTCACGCGCCGGTGCGGACGATAGAAGCTCGAATTGATCTCGACCGCGTTGAGCATAGCGGCGTAGCGTGCGAGCTGACTTCCGTCCGCGGGAAAGGCATCCGCCGCGACACGCGGGATCGACCAGCCGGCGGTGCCGATCCGGATCGTCAGAACAGCCTGCCGCCATTGGGCACCGGCTCGCTCGGCGCGATCAGCACGACCTTGCCGTCGACGTCGGGAAAACCGAGCGTCAGCACTTCGGAGCGCATCGGCCCGATCTGGCGTGGCGGGAAATTGACCACGGCGGCGACCTGGCGCCCGATCAGATCCTCCAGCGTGTAATGTTCGGTGATCTGCGCCGACGAGCGCTTGGTGCCGATTGGATCGCCGAAATCGATCGACAGCTTGAACGCCGGTTTGCGCGCTTCGGGGAAGGGCTCGGCGGCAATGATCGTGCCGACGCGGATATCGACCTTGAGGAAATCGTCAAAGGCGATTGTCTCGGCGGCCGGCGCGGCGCTGTCGTGAGTTACGTGCATCAGAAATTCACGTCATGATAATGCGGCGAGGCCGGGATGCCCTCCATCCGCTCGCTCAGCAGCGGGCGGAAACTCGGGCGGCTCTTCATGCCGCCATACCAGCGCGCGGTCTGTTCGTGGTTCTTCCAGTCGATTCCGCCGAGATAATCGGCGACCGAAATCTGTGCCGCCGCCGCCAGATCGGCGAGGCTGAGCGTCGCACCGCCCATCCAATTATGCCGATCGAGCAAATAGTCGGTGTAATCGAGATATTCGACCGCCGACTTCATCGCCTCGCGCAGCACGCGCGCGTCGGGGCTCGCCTTGGTGACGATCCGCTTGAGCATGCGCTCGCCCAACAACCGCTCGGTCACGTCGCGGAAGAAGAAGGTGTCAAACCAGGTCGCCAGCCGGCGGATCTCGGCGCGCTGGATTGCGGTGCCGTTGATCATCTGCGCCTTGTCGACCGTCTCCTCGAAATATTCGCAGATGACCAGCGAATCGATCAGCCGGATGTCACGCTGGGCATCGGTGATCACTGGCGTCTGCCCCGCCGGGTTCATGTCGATGAACTCGTCGCGCCGCTCCCACGGATTTTCGCGCACCAAGGTATAACCGACCCCCTTTTCCCCCAGCAGCAGCCGGACCTTGCGCGAGAAGGGACAGAGCGGGAATTGGAGGAGTTGCCACATTCCTTGCTGTTAGAAGCTGGCGGCGAGCGGGGGAAGATGGCTTTGGCAGACTATTCGTCGATGACCGGCTCGAGACGGTCGCCATCACCGGGAGTCCGCCCCAAGCGACCCTGGCGTCTGGATTCTATCCTGATCGACTGGAACGCGCAGCCGCGCTCCATGCGGAAACGTCTGGCCGATGCACCCCTCAGTGCGATTCGGTCGTTCCCAACACCCGGCGAATGCGCTCGGTCGTCGCCTTGAGCTCATCCGACATCGCCACTGCGGCGCCCGCGGTCCGGCCAGCCGCGACTACCGTCTGCCTGGCGGTGCGGTGGATCTCGTTGCGGTAATCGGGGTTCCGCCGCGCCGCCATGCTGTCGAGCGTGTCGTTGGGGCGAATGCTCGAATCGGGCGCGATCGCCGCCATCGGCCCGACGCGCGTCTCCATCACCGCGTCGGTCAGCGCGTCGATCAATCCGACGACGCCATTCTGCACCATCGGGTTGTTGAGCGCATTGGCGGCAGCGCGCGCGTTCATCTGCGGCGCCGGCCCGGGCGGTGGCGCATCGCGATCTTGCGCGAGCGCCGGTGTCGCGGCGAAAGCGAGGACGGGAAGCAGCATATAGTTACGCATGGCACAGCATCCGAGAAACGATCGGTGAGTCGCCTTATAGCACCGATCGTGTCCCCAACGCTACTCCGCGGCCTGTAGTTCCTCGCTGTCGTCGAGCGGGTGCGGCGACCGCTCGAGCATTTCCTTGGGAATGACTTGCCAGAACTTGGTGCGCGCGCGATCCCAATCGTCGAGAATCCCTTGCGACCAATTGCTGTCGGTCGCCGCGGCATGCGCGCGGACCAGGTTCTTGAGCACCGCTTCCCAATGCGCCGACGCCAGCCGTTGCCAGACGATCGAGTCGCCATTGGCGCGCCGATCGAAGCTGGCACCGGAATCATAGACGAACGCCATCCCGCCGGTCATGCCCGCGCCGAAATTGGCCCCGACCGCGCCGAGCACGACAGCGATGCCGCCGGTCATATATTCGCAGCCATTGGCGCCACAGCCCTCGACGACGACAGTCGCGCCCGAATTGCGCACCGCGAAGCGCTCGCCGGCCTGCCCCGCGGCGAACAACCGCCCGCTGGTCGCGCCATAGAGCACGGTATTGCCGATGATCGTATTCTCCTGGCTCGCCAGCGGCGACGAAACGACCGGGCGGACGACGATCGTGCCCCCCGACAGACCCTTGCCGACATAATCATTGGCGTCGCCGAACACTTCCAGCGTGATGCCCTTGCACAGGAACGCGCCCAGGCTCTGCCCGGCCGAGCCGCGCAACCGCACGGTGACGTGGCCGTCGGCGAGCTTGTCCATGCCGAAGGTGCGGGTAATCTCGCTCGACAGGCGCGTGCCGACGGCGCGGTGCGTGTTGCGGACCGAATAGGTCAGCTGCATCTTCTCGCCGCGCGAGAAGACATGCGCCGCATCCTTGATCATCTGCGCGTCGAGGCTGTCGGGCACTTCGTTGCGCCACGTCTGCAGGCTGAACCGGCGCTGGTCCTCGTCGGCATCGACCTTGGCCAGGATCGGGTTGAGGTCGAGGTCGTCGAGATGCTCGGCGCCGCGGCTGACCTGACGCAGCAATTCCGTGCGGCCGATGATTTCGTCGAGGCTGCGCACGCCGAGCCGCGCCAAGATGTCGCGCACTTCCTCGGCGATGAAGGTCATCAGGTTGATGACCTTTTCCGGGCTGCCGGTGAACTTGTCGCGCAGCTTGGCATCCTGGGTGCAGACGCCGACCGGGCACGTGTTGGAATGGCATTGCCGCACCATGATACAGCCCATCGCGACCAGGCTGAGCGTACCGATGCCGAATTCCTCGGCGCCCAGGATCGCGGCGATGACGATGTCGCGTCCGGTCTTGAGCCCCCCATCGGTGCGCAGCTTCACCCGGCCACGCAAGCCGTTGAGCGTCAGCGTCTGGTTGACTTCCGACAGCCCCATTTCCCACGGCGTGCCGGCATATTTAATCGAGGTCTGCGGCGAAGCGCCAGTGCCGCCGACATGGCCGGAGACCAGGATGACGTCGGCATGCGCCTTGGCGACGCCCGCCGCGACCGTGCCGATCCCGGCCGAGCTGACCAGTTTCACGCACACCCTGGCGCGCGGATTGATTTGCTTCAAATCGTAGATCAGCTGCGCCAGATCCTCGATCGAATAGATGTCGTGATGTGGCGGCGGGCTGATCAACGTCACGCCGGGCGTGGCGTGACGCAATTTGGCGATGAACTCGGTGACCTTGAAGCCGGGCAACTGCCCGCCCTCGCCCGGCTTGGCGCCCTGCGCGACCTTGATCTCGATCTCGTCGCAAGCGTTGAGATATTCGGCCGTCACGCCGAACCGGCCCGAGGCGATCTGCTTGACTCCCGAATTGGCGTTGTCGCCATTTTCATAGGGCTGGTAGCGGAGCTTGTCCTCGCCGCCCTCACCCGACACCGCCTTGGCGCCGATCCGGTTCATCGCGATCGCCAGCGTCTCATGCGCTTCGGGCGATAGCGCGCCCAGGCTCATGCCCGGGGTGACGAAGCGCTTGCGGATCTCGGTGATCGGCTCGACCTGGTCGACCGCGATCCCCTCGTCGGGGAAATTGAACTGGAGCAGGTCGCGCAGATAGACCGGCGGCAGGTCCGCGACCCCGCGCGAGAATTTCTGGTAAGTCGAATAGCTGTCGGTCCCCACCGCGGTCTGCAGCAAGTGCATTAGCTGCGCCGAATAAGCGTGCGTCTCGCCGCCATAGCGCTGGCGGTAGAAGCCGCCGATCGGCAAGGTCACGACGGCCCCGCCACTGGCAAAGCTGTCGAACGCCGCTTGATGGCGCAGTTCGGCGTTGAGGTGGAGCGAGGCATAGCCTTCGCCGGAAATCTTGGCCGGCATGCCGGGAAACAGGTCGGCGACCAGGCTGCGCGACAACCCGACGGCTTCGAAATTATAGCCGCCGCGATAGCTGGAGATCACGGCGATCCCCATCTTCGACATGATCTTGAGCAGCCCTTCGTCGACTGCCTTGCGGTGATTGGCCAGGCATTTCTCGAGGCTGAGATCGTCGGCAAACAGCCCGCGCGCATGGCGATCGGCGATCGCCGCTTCGGACAGATAGGCATAAACCGTAGTCGCGCCGACCCCGATCAGCACCGCATAATAATGCGTGTCGAGGCATTCGGCGGTCTCGATATTTACCGAGCAATAGGAGCGCAGGCCGCGCCGTACGAGGTGCGTGTGCACCGCCGCCGCCGCCAGCACGCCGGCGATCGCGACCTTGTCGGGGTCGATGTTGCGGTCGGACAGGAAGATTTCGCTCTTGCCCTCGCGCACCGCTTGCTCCGCCTGGTTGCGGATGCGCTGGATCGCGGTCCTGAGCGCATCGGGCCCGCCGCCCGACGGGAACGTGCAGTCGATCTCGGCGGTCTGGCTGCCGAAATGCGCTTTGAGCTTGGCCCATTCCAAACCGGTCAGCACCGGGCTTTCCAGCACCAGCACGCGATCCTGCCGGACCCCGGTGTCGAGGATATTGGCGAGATTGCCGAAGCGCGTCTTGAGCGACATGACGTGGCGTTCGCGCAAACTGTCGATCGGCGGGTTGGTGACCTGCGAGAAATTCTGGCGGAAGAACTGGCTGATCAGCCGCGGTTTGTCCGAAATGACCGCGAGCGGCGTGTCGTCGCCCATCGATCCGATCGCTTCCTTGGCACTCTCGACCATCGGCGACAGGATCAGCTCCATGTCCTCGAGCGTCTGGCCGGCGGCGACTTGACGGCGCAGCAGCTCGGCACGGTCGAAGCGCGTGACCGTTTCGCCTTTCGGCGCCTTGAGTTCCTCGATTGTCACGAAGTCGCCGATCATTTTGCCATAATCATGCTCGTCGGCGATGCGGTCCTTGACCTCGCGATCGTGGAGCAGGCGGCCTTCGTCGAGGTCGACCGCGATCATCTGGCCCGGCCCGAGACGGCCCTTTTCCACGATCATCGTCTCGGGCACGACGACCATGCCGGCTTCCGACCCGACGATCAGCAGCCCGTCCGAGGTCTGGGTATAGCGCAGCGGCCTGAGCGCGTTGCGGTCCATGCCGGCGACCGCCCAGCGGCCATCGGTCATCGCTAGTGCGGCGGGGCCATCCCACGGCTCCATCACCGAGCCGAGATATTTGAACATGTCGAGATGCTTCTTCGGCATCTCGCCCTTCGGCCCCCACGCCTCGGGCACCAGCATCAATTTGGCGGTCGGCGCGTCCCGGCCCGAGCGGCAGATCGCCTCGAACACCGCATCGAGCGCGGCGGTGTCCGATGCGCCCGCCGGGATCACCGGCTTGATGTCTTCCGATGCTTCACCGAACGCGTTCGCCGCCATCTTGATCTCGTGGCTGAGCATCCAGTTCTTGTTGCCGCGGATCGTGTTGATCTCACCATTATGCGCGAGACAGCGGAACGGCTGCGCCAGCCACCATTGCGGGAAGGTGTTGGTCGAATAGCGCTGGTGAAAGATCGCGACGCGGCTTTCGAACCGCGGATCCCGGAGATCGGGGTAGAAGACCGACAGGCTCTCGGCGAGGAACAGCCCCTTATAGACGATCGAGCGGCAGCTCAGCGAGCAGATGTAGAAGCCGTTGATCTGCGCGGCGATGACGCGCTTCTCGATGCGGCGACGGACCAGATACAGGTCCTTCTCGAACTCTTCGGCCGATTGCGTCCCGGGCAAGGGGCCGGCGATCATGATCTGCTCGATCTCGGGGCGCGTTTCCTGCGCCTTGCGGCCGATCACCGACACGTCGACCGGCACCTGGCGCCAGCCATAGATCGAATAGCCGGCCTCGATGATCACGCTTTCGACGATGGTGCGGCACGATTCCTGCGCGCCGAGATCGGTGCGCGGCAGGAAGATCATGCCGACCGCGAGCTGGTTGTCGGCGACCTTGTGCCCCGACGCCTGGATCGCCTCGTCGAAGAATTTGTGCGGCAGGTCGACATGGAGGCCGGCGCCATCGCCGGTCTTGCCATCGGCATCGACCGCGCCGCGGTGCCAGACCGCCTTGAGCGCATCGATCGCCGACTGCACGACGCGGCGCGATGGCTGGCCGTCTGTGGCGGCGACAAGGCCGACGCCACAGGCATCGGACTCGAATTCGGGACGGTACATCCCCTCAGCGGCGAGGCGGGCGCGTTGATCGGTCATGTCGTGCTCTTCGGGTCGGTTAGCTTGCTCTCATCGACGCCGAGAGCCTTTGCGATACGGGTCCGTTCGGCCGGCGTCAGATCCTTTAGCTTGCGTGGCGCCGGCAGGCTTGTCGTCGCTTTCTGCGCCGCGGCGATGAATTGCGGCATGCTCTTCATCATCTTGGGCATCATCGACTGCATCTCGGCTGCCATCGCCGGATCGGCCATGATGGTCATGTACTGGGTCGCGAACTTGTTGCCCGAGCCTGCCGAGAAAAAGCGCTCCAGATCCGTCAGCTCTGCCAGCGAAAAATGATTGGCATAGGCATGCGCCATCGCCTCACGAATGTCGGGTTCCTGCGTGGAGAAGAAGTCGCCCATCGCATCGAACATCGCGCGCGCCGATAGCTGCATGCGGTCGCGCCAGTGCGGATCGTAGATCGCCATGACTTCGTCGACCTTCACCTTATCGAGTTCAGCCGCTTCCTTCGGATTGAGACCGCCCATTTCGGCTATCTCGCGCAACGGAAGCGCCTTCATGGTGTCACCCATGTTACCCATGACCGAATCCATCATCGGGCCCATGATCTTCTTGTAGGTCCCTTGCGGCAGCAGATGCCCGACCACCAGCCGAGCCTCGGCCAGCGTCGCCGGATCGGCTGGCGTTGGCGCCGGCGCCGGTGCGACATCCGCCTTGACGAGTGGCGGCGCGGTCTGCGCGACAACGGGCGTCGCGATGAGCAGTGCCGTGGCGGTAATGAGCGACGCCTTGATCATGGATGGTCTCCGAACCGGAGCCCCGCGCTCCGTCATGCCGCCTTCCTTTCGTATTTCGCCTTCGCCCGCAAATACTTGTCCATATGTCCGGCGACGTCGCGACCATCGCGCACCGCCCACACCACCAGGCTGGCGCCGCGGACGATGTCGCCGGCGGCGAATACACCGTCGAGGCTGGTCATCAGCGTGGCATTGTCGACCAGCAACGTGCCCCAGCGCGTCACGCCGAGTTCGGGCGCGTCGAACAATCGCGGCAGGTCCTCGGCGTCGAAGCCGAGCGCCTTGATGACCAGATCGGCGCGCCGCACTTCGCTCTCGCCGCCATCGGGTTCGGGCGCGCGGCGGCCGCTGGCGTCGGGGGCGCCGAGGCGCATCCGCGCGATCGACACGCTGTCGACCGTGTCGCCGCCACCGAAGGCCTCGGGCGCCGACAGCCAGACGAACTCGACGCCTTCCTCCTCGGCATTGCCGACTTCGCGCTGCGACCCCGGCATGTTGGCGCGGTCGCGGCGATAAAGGCAGGCGACCGAGGTCGCGCCCTGGCGCACCGCGGTCCGGACGCAGTCCATCGCAGTGTCGCCGCCGCCGACCACGATCACGTTCTTGCCCGCCGCGTCGAGCGCGCCGCTGTCGAAATCGGGCACGGCATCGCCGAACCCCTTGCGGTTCGACGCGGTGAGATAGTCGAGCGCCTCGACCACGCCGCTCGCGCCGACACCCGGCGCCGCCAATGCGCGCGCCTTGTACACGCCGGTCGCGACCAGAATGGCGTCGTGACGCGTCCGCAATTCCTCGAGCCCGGCCTCGCGCCCGACCTCGAAGCCCTCGTGAAAGACGATGCCGCCCGCCTTTAGCCGGTCGACGCGGCGCATCACTACCGGCTTTTCGAGCTTGAAGCCGGGAATGCCATAGGTCAGCAACCCGCCCGCGCGATCGTGGCGATCGTAGATATGGACGTCGTACCCGGCGACGCGCAGCAGCTCCGCCGCAGTCAGACCGGCCGGGCCCGCACCAATGATGCCGACCGACTGGCCGCGCGCCGGCCCCGGGACGATCGGTTCGATCCAGCCATTCTCCCAAGCGGTGTCGGTGATGAATTTCTCGACCGAGCCGATCGTCACCGCGCCATGGCCGGAGAATTCGATCACGCAATTGCCTTCGCACAACCGGTCCTGCGGACAGATACGGCCGCAGATTTCGGGCATGGTCGAGGTCGCGTTGCTCAGCTCATAGGCCTCGCGCAGCCGCCCTTCCGCGGTCAGGCGCAGCCAATCGGGGATATGGTTGTGCAGCGGGCAGTGCACCGAACAATAGGGCACGCCGCATTGCGAGCAGCGCGCCGACTGCTCCTCGGCGTCGGGCACCCCGTAGCGATCAGCGATCTCGCGAAAATCTTCCGCGCGCTGCTGAGCGTCGCGCTTGGCCGGATAGGCCTGCGGTACACCCACGAATTTCAGCATATCACCGGCCATCGCCCGCTCCCTTCGGAACGGCCGCTAGCCTGTTTCCCTCCGCCCGTCACGCAAATTCGGTCAAATACGGCAGCTATATTGTCCCATTTTACGGTCGCTCTAGGTTATTCCGTCGCACGAGAGCGAGAAGTTCGTTCGTTTAGTTCCGATCCGGTCTTATTTGAGCAAAAACACTAGCGCCACGGCGCCGACAGCGATTCGATACCAGCCGAACGGGCTGAACCCGGTCCTCCCAACCAGCCCGACGAACCACCTGACAACGAGCAAGGCGACGACGAAGGCGACGACGAAGCCGACAGCGATCAGACCGAAGCCGACGCTGTTCGCCGCCATCAGTTCGTGCCGCTTGGTGACGAGTTCGAGCACGGTCGCGCCAAGCATGGTCGGGATCGCCAGAAAGAAGCTGAATTCGGCCGCGGTACGGCGCTCGACCCCAAGGCTCAGCGCGCCGAGAATCGTCGCGCCCGAGCGGCTGACGCCGGGGATCATCGCCAGGCATTGGATGAAACCGATGCCAATCACCTTGGGCAGCGGAATCTCGGCGACGCCCTTGATCCGGCCTTCCCTGACCGTGCGTTCGATGCCGATGATCGCGATGCCGCCGACGATCAGCGCAATCGCCACCGTCAGCGGCGATCCGAGCAGTTTCTCGATCTGCTTGTGCAAGACGAGCCCGATCACTGCGGCGGGCAGGAACGCGACGAGCAGGTTGCGGACGAAGCGGACCGAGGTCGGATCGAACCGCAACAGCCCCTGGAGCACGGCCCAGAAGGTCCGCCAATAGAGGACGACGATCGCCAGAATCGCGCCCAACTGGATGACGATGTTGAACAGCGCCCAATATTCGGAGTTATAGCCGAGCAGCGCGCTGGCCAGAATGAGGTGCCCGGTCGAGGAAACCGGCAGGAATTCGGTCACGCCCTCGACAATGCCGAGGATGATGGCGGTAATCACGTCGTTCACGGAGGATACTCCCTATACGCGGGCGCAGCCGCGAACGGATGTCTGTTGGAAGGTCAGGCCGCCTTGGCACGCAGGCCGAACCGGCCCGCCTTGCGATATTGCACCAGCCAGGACCCCGCGACCGCCTCCATCGGCGTCGGCGTGATGCCAAGCGATTCGAGCCCCGGAAGCGTGCCGCTGGCGACATTGTCGGTCTTGAGCATCTTCCACTGGTCGAGCTTGATCGGCGCGCCCGGCAGGAAGCCGGCGTAAGCGATCGCCTGGCCGGCAATGTCGGGCAATTCTATGAAGTCGGCCTCGCGCCCGATCGTCTCGGACAGCCAGCGCAGCAGGTCGCGCATCGTGATGACTTCGGGACCGGTCGCCTCGATCGTCCGGCCAGCCTGCGAATCGCTCTCTTCCAAAGCCCGCACGACCGCGCGCGCGACGTCGACGACATGGACCGGCTGGAATTTAGCGCCCGCGCGCAACACCGGCACCGCCGCGCGACCGAACACGCCCGGGGCACTGCTGATCATCCCGGCGAAGCGGTTGAGGAACTTGTCTTCAGGCCCGAACACAACCGAGGGACGGAGCACGATGGCATCCGGAAAAACCTCGCGCGCCGCGGCTTCGCCCGCTGCCTTGCTGGCATAATAACGCGACGGCGACTCGGCATCGGCACCGAGCGCCGAGAGATGGAGGAACGCCGCCGCGCCAGTATCGCGCGCCGCCTTCGCCGACGCGCGCACGCCCGCGACGTGGATGCCGTGGAAATCGGGACCCCAGGTTCCCACCAGATAGACCACGGCGTCCGAGCCGGCGACCGCACGCGCGATCGTGTCCGGCTTGGTCACGTCGGCGGCGACGAACTGCGTCTGACCGAGCCCGCCCAGCGGCTTCAGGAACCAGGCGCGGCGCGGATCGCGCTCGACCACGCGAATCCGCGCGCCCGCGGCGAGCAATTCCTGCGCGACGTAACGGCCGATGAATCCGCCTCCGCCGATCAGTGTTACCAGCTTGTCCTTCATGACGATCCTCGACACCATGCCTAGCCTCCCCATGCCGCGACCCGCGCCGTGCCGCAAGCGTCGCGGTCGCTGTTGACAACCAGCAGGTGCGCCAATAGAGCGCGCCCCCTACCCCGTGCCCAGATGGCGGAATTGGTAGACGCACCAGCTTCAGGTGCTGGCGCTCGCAAGGGCGTGGAGGTTCGAGTCCTCTTCTGGGCACCAGGGACCTTCCGGCATCGTCCGGAAAGGTCCACCAATCGGCTGGTTTACAGCATATTTTCATCAACAATTGCCGCCGCACACACCGATTGGGATGTTGTCGTCAATCTACGCGACTGAATGACGCGACTGCGAGAGCGAGCGTCGCAGGGCGACGGACAGCGACATCTCCCGGTCAGCAGGTTCGCACGTATGTCGGGCGCGACTAGCGAGCCGGACGGTTCGCGGCGACGAAGAAGTCTATGAACGCGCGAACCGCCGGGCGTACGTGACGACGACTGGCATGGTAGAGATAATAGCCGGGAAAAGGCGGGCAATTGTCGGGAAACAGTTCCACCAATTCCCCGCTGGCCAGGTAACCCGCGATCCGATGTTCGTGAAGGAAGGCGATCCCCATGCCATCGAGCACGGCCCGCACCATGAGCTGATCGTCATTGGTGGTGAAGGAGTCTCGTGCGGCGCCTAGCGTGATTTCCGCGCCGTCGCGGACCACTTCCCATTGATAGACGCCGCCGCCGGTGAAGCGGCGAACCAGACACCGATGCCGTGCCAGATCCTCTAGCGTCAGGGGAGCGCCGTGGCGGTCGATATAGGCTGGGGCAGCCACGATCGTGAAGCGTTGCGGTCCACCAATCCGTGTGGCGATCATGTCCGGCTGCAGGTTTTCGCCGAGGCGAAGCCCGACGTCGAAGCCGTCGGCGACGATATCGACAAAGCGATCCTCGACGACCAGGTCGATTGCGACCGACGGATAGGCCTCGGCAAAGGCGGCAAGATGCGGTCCGATCATCTGCAGCGTGGCGGAGCGCGGCGCGGTCACGCGCACTGGACCGGCGGGTGTGGTGTCGGTAGCGTGCGCATCGCGCATCGCTTCCTCGATCTCGCCCAATGCCGGACCGAGCCGGCCGAGCAGCCGCTGCCCGGCTTCTGTCAGCGCGAGGCTGCGCGTGGTGCGGTTGAGCAATCGCATGCCCAGTCGGGCCTCCAGCGCACCAACCGCGTGACTGACCGCCGATGGCGACATGCCGAGTTGGCGGGCGGCGGCGCGAAAGCCGCCGGTGCGGGCGACTTCGGCAAACAGGGCAAGCTGGGGCAGGCTGTCGCGGTCCATTGGTCGACCTCATCGAACAGGATGTGCGATATAGATGGCCTAATGCGGACAGTCGAGCACGCCATATCGCCGGCGGACTTTCTGATGGAGACGTGATCATGCGAACGCGAAAACTCGGACCTCTGGATGTTTCTGCCATCGGGCTCGGTTGCATGGGCTTCACCGCGGCCTATGGCGGTCAGGATGAGAGCGCGTCGATCGCGACGCTGCACCGCGCGGTCGAACTCGGCGTCACTCTGTTCGATACTGCCGAAGTGTACGGACCTTATGAAAATGAACCGATCGTCGGCCAGGGGCTGAGGGAGGTACGGGACAAAGTTCAGATAGCGACCAAATTCGGCTTCCGGATCGGCGACGAAGGCACCGGCTTTCAGCGGACCACCGGACTGGACGGATCGCCGGCCAATGCAAAGCGCGTCGCCGAGGCGTCGCTGAAGCGGTTGGGCACCGACGTGATCGATCTCTATTATCTCCATCGCCCCGACCCGGCGACTCCGATCGAGGACTCGGTCGGCGCAATGGCGGACCTGGTGCGAGAAGGAAAGGTGCGCGCGATCGGCCTGTCAGAGGTTACCGCCGATCAGTTGCGACGCGCCCACGCGGTCCATCCGATCGCCGCCTTGCAGAGCGAATATTCGCTGTGGCAGCGCGACGTAGAGGCAAGCATCCTGCCGGCCTGTCGCGAACTCGGCATCGGGTTCGTACCCTATAGCCCGCTCGGACGCGGATTCCTGTCGGGTCATATTCGCAGCAGGGAGGATCTCGAGCAGAATGATTTCCGCTCGACCCTGCCTCGCTTTGCCGAGGGCAATCTGGAGGCGAACCTGTCGCTGGTCGACACCCTCTCGGCAATGGCGGGCGAGCGGGGCGTCACGGCGGCCCAATTGGCGCTCGCCTGGGTGCTGGCGCAGGGCAATGACGTGGTGCCGATCCCCGGCGCGCGCAAAATCCCGCATCTGGAAGACAATGTCGTCGCCGCCGACATCGCATTGTCGGATGATGACATCGCCCGTATCGGCAGCGTCATGGCTGACGTGCGAGGCGAGCGCTATGGCCAGCGCGAGGCGGCGCTGGTCGACCGAAAGTGATCTCGTCGGCTGCAATCAGGGCCAAAGCAAAAACGGCGCTGAAAGTTGCGTGGTCCTCGCTCGATGGCGGAGACCACGCGGCCAGAATCAGTTCGCTCGCCGCTAGGTTGAAACGGTTAGCGGGATCGCGGATCGGGTGGTGAGCAATCGTTGCAACCCTGTGGAGATGCTGGCTGGTTTGTTGCTAGGGCATCCGCATGCTCGTGAAATCGCCGCGCAAGGTCGCCATCTTTTTGGGTCTGATCGTCCTCGCGGCGGCGGGGAGCGTGGTTTGGCTGCTGATGACGCTCGGCTGGTTCACGCCTCCGCCGACGCGGTTCGGTTGGCCGGTGGCCATGACCAATGTTGCCGGCGGTGGAGTGCGGGGACAGGCCGACGGCGGACCGACAAAGGCGCGATTCGGTGATCCCTTCGCGGTCGTCCTGGATGCTCGCGGTACTTTATTCGTGGCGGACGCCGGCGACACCGGCCGCATCCGCAAGATCGATCTCGACGGGATTGTGAGCACTTTGCCGGGATCGTTCATTACGCCATCCGGCCTTGCGCTGGACGCCACCGGTAACCTCTTCGTCGCGGACACTGGCGCCAATTCGATCCGCAAGATCGGTCCCGATGGCGGGGTGACGACGCTCGCCGGAAACGGAGCGGCGGGGTATCGCGATGGCCCCGCCGCGACCGCGCGCTTCAATGGGCCGATCGGCGTGGCGGCCGATGACAAAGGCAATGTCTATGTCGCGGACAGCTATAACGACCGTATCCGCGTCATCACACCCGACGGCCAAGTGCGGACGCTGGCGGGACAGGGCGCTCCGGGCTTTGCCGATGGACAAAGCGCGGCCGCGGCGTTCGACACGCCGACCGGGATCGCGCTCGATCGGCACGGCGCGCTGCTCGTCGCGGACTCGGCCAACAACGCGATCCGCAAAGTCGAGAAAGACGGGCGGGTTTCGACGCTCGCCCGTACCGATCCGAATGACGGCGCCGGCCTGTTGCAGGGGATCGTCGGACTGGCACCAACCTGGGACGGGTTCGTCTATGTCGCTTGCTATCGCCGCGGGCGGATCGTCGAGATGTCGCCCGCGGGATCGTTGCGCGTGCTCGCGGGGCCGGGGTCGACGATCGACGGGAATGCCGCGCTGCCGCTGACGGGGCCGGCGGGGCTCGCGATCGATGGCGCAGGCGGCCTCTATATTGCCGACGCCTCGGCCTATGCCATTCGCAGGCTCAGCCCGCGTCGTGCCGATGCCGCCCCGATGCCGACAGCCATTCCCGAACCAATTGTCCCTGCGCTGGTCAGCAAGCCAGTCTTCCCCTGGCCGGTCGGTCCGCAATTTGGCTGGCATGAAGTGGTCGGCGACATGGGCGAAGTGCGCGGCAATTATAACGGCGAAAGCCGCGATCATCTCCATGCCGGTCTGGATATCAGCGCGCCAGTCGGAGGGACGGTGCTCGCCTCGGCGGACGAGACGGTGCGGGATCCGCTTCCCAATTGGGATGTCGAGGGCCTGAGCGAAGGCCTACGCGTCGACCAGATGACCTATATCCATATGCGCGTCGGCCGCACTGCGACCGGCACGCCGCTGGACGCGGGCCGTTTCCAGATCATCCGCGACAGCGAAGGCCATGTCGTCCGGGTGCGCGTGAAGCGCGGCACCCGTTTCCGGGTCGGCGATCCGCTCGGCACAATCAACCGCATGGCGCACGTCCATCTCGAACTCGGAGCCCCGCGCGCCAAGGTCAACGCGCTGTTGCTGCGTTTCCCCAACTTCGGCGATCACGTCGCGCCGCATATCGACGACATCTATGTGCTCGATGCTAATGGTCAGCGGCTGAGCGAAATGCAGAAAGGACGGCTGGTCGTTCCCGCCGCCGGCGGCGCGGTCGGGATCGTCGCCGAGGCCTGGGACCAGGTCGACGACAATGCCGCGCGTCGCCGTCTTGGCCTCTATGCGGCAGGCTTCCAGATCCTGAAGCAGGACGGCACGCCGGTGGCCGGGTTCGAACGGCCGCGTATCACGATCGAGTTCGATCGCATGCCCACGGCGGCCTTTGCGGCGAAAGTCGCTTACGCACCCGACAGCGGCGACACGGTTCATAGCGACCAGCGGACGCGGTTTCTCTACGTCGTCACCAATGTCGTGCGTCATGGCCGCATGAGTCCGGGCGGCTGGAACCCGGCGGGTGTCGCGCCCGGCAATTACAAGATCCGCATTTATGCCGCCGACCGCTGCGGAAACGTCGCATCGGCCGGACGGGATCTACCGATCATCATCCTCTGAGCCGGAGCGCAGGAGGCTCAGGCCAGCGTCGGCAACCGGGCGAGGTGTTTCTCGAGCGTGATCGGGTAGTCGCGGACGCGGACGCCGGTGGCGTTGTAGATAGCGTTGGCGACCGCGGCACCGACCCCGCACAGGCCGAGCTCGCCGACACCCTTCGCCTTCATCGGGTTGGCCTTGTCGTCAGCCTCATCGAGGAAGACGACGTCCTGATGGGGGATGTCGGCATGGACCGGCACTTCGTAGCCGGCGAGATCGTGGTTGACGAAAAAGCCGAAACGCTTGTCGACCGCCAGCTCCTCCATCAGCGCTGAGCCGACTCCCATGGTCATCGCCCCGATCACCTGGCTGCGCGCCGACTTGGGATTGATGATGCGCCCCGCCGCGCACACCGCCAGCATCCGCCGCACGCGGGTGACGCCGGTATAAGCGTCGACGCCGACCTCGACGAAATGTGACCCGAAGGTCGACAGCTGATGCGTCTTGCCGAGATCGCCGAACTCGATCTTGTCCTCCGCGACCAGATCCCCGCCGGCGGCGGCTTGCGCCAGCGGGGCGGAGCGGTTGCCGCTGCGCACTTTGCCCGCCTCGAATACGGCATCAGTCGAGTTGAACCCGAGCCGCCCTGCGACCTCTTCTCGCAACTTTACGCAGGCGGCATAGACGCCCGCGGTCGAGTTGGCCGCGCCGAATTGTCCGCCCGAGCCCGCGGCGACGGGGAAATCGGAACTACCGAGCTTCACCGTCACTGCCTCTATCGGCACGCCCATCATCTCCGCCGCGGTCTGGGCGATGATCGTGTAGCTGCCGGTGCCGATGTCGGTCATGTCGGTCTCGACCATTACGCGTCCATCGCCACTCAGGCGAACGCGGGCGCCCGACGGGAAATTGATATGGTTGCGGAACGCCGCCGCCATGCCCATCCCGATCAGCCAGCGGCCGTCGCGAACCTGGCCGGGCCGGGCCTTGCGCTGCGACCAGCCGAACCGATCCGCGCCTTCACGCAGGCAACGAATTAGCTGGCGTTCGGAAAAGCGGCGCGCGGGCTTTTCAGGATCGACCTGAGTATCGTTCCTGACCCGAAAATCGACCGGATCCATGCCGAGCTTTTCGGCCATCTCGTCCATCGCGATTTCCAGCGCCATCAGCCCGGGCGCCTCGCCCGGCGCGCGCATGGCATTGCCTTCGGGCAAATCGAGCACCGCCAGCCGCATCGCGGTCAGGCGATTGGCGCCGGCGTAGAGCAGTTTGGTCTGATTGACCGCCGTTTCGGGCTCGCCATTGGGCTGGTCGCCCGACCCGCTTTCATGCGCGATGGCGGTGATCGTCCCGTCGCGCTCGGCGCCGATCCGGATGCGCTGCCGCGTGGCCGGCCGATGGGTGGTATTGTTGGCCACGAACGGACGCGGCAAAGCCAGTTTGACCGGCCGCCCCGCCGCCTTCGCGCCTAGTGCTGCGAGAACGGCATCGGTACGCAGGAACAGCTTCCCGCCGAAGCCGCCGCCGATGAAGGGCGAGAGGAAGCGGATCTTCTCCTTGGGAATGCCGAGCGTCTTGGCGAGGTCGGATCGCCCCCAATTGATCATCTGACTCGATGTCCACAGCGTGAGCTGATCGCCGTTCCAGGCAGCGATCGAGGCATGCGGCTCCATCATCGCATGGCTATGGTCGGGCGTGGAATAGAGCGCGTCGAGCGTGACCGGCGCACGGGCGAACGCCTCCTCGAACGAGCCTGTTCGATCGGCCTTCGGCGCACCGCCCTGGTTGCTGTCGCCGCCGGTCAGCGGCGCGGTCTTGAGCGCCTCGTCGAGATCGAACCGGCCTTGCCCACGGTCATAGTCCACGCGCACCAACGCCGCCGCGGCGCGCGCCTGCTCGAAAGTCTCCGCGACGACGACGGCGATGGCCTGATGATAATGGTCGATCTCGGGGCCGCCGAACAGCTTGACCGTGTTGAAATCGCCCTTGCCGAGTTTGCCGGTATCGGTCGCCGCGACGATCGCGAGCACGCCCGGCGCGACTTTGGCCGCGTCGAGCTTGATCGACCGGATCCGCCCCTTGGCGATCGCCGAACCGACAACATAACCGTAAGCGGGATTGCCGACGTGGCGATGATGCTCATAGGCATAAGGCGCTTGCCCTGTGGTCTTGAACGGACCGTCGATACGGTCATGCGCACAACCGACCACTTTTGCGCGATCGATCGGGTTTTGGCCCGCAGGCGTGTCGAACTTCATGCCGCTTTCCCCTGATCGATCGCTGCCGCCAGCGTCCGTTCGGCCAGCGGGATCTTGAACGCATTGTCCGGCATCGGACGGGCGCCGGCGAGAAGCCGGCCGGCGACGTCCTTGGCGCCGCGGGGCATCGCTGCCTCGGCCGCCTCGACTCGCCACGGCTTGTGCGCGACGCCGCCCAGCGCCACGCGCCCGCTGCCGTCCTTGTGGATCACCGCCGCGACCGAGACGAGCGCAAAGGCGTAGGAGGCGCGGTCGCGGACCTTCTCGTAGTGATGGAAGCCGCCGATCGGCTTGGGCAAGGTCACGCCGGTGATGAGCTCGCCGGGCGTCAGCACCGTCTCGATATGCGGCGTGTCGCCGGGGAGAGGGTGAAACTCGGCGATTGGGATGGCGCGGGTGCTGCCGTCGGGCTTCACCGTCTCCACTGTCGCGTCGAGGACGCGCAACCCCACCGCCATGTCCGACGGGTTGGTCGCGATACAATGATCGCTCGATCCGATCACTGCCAATTGCCGGCTAAAACCGCCGATCGCGGAGCAGCCCGAGCCGGGCTTGCGCTTGTTGCACGGCATGTTCGTGTCGTAAAAATAGGGGCAACGCGTGCGTTGGAGCAGATTGCCTGCGGTGGTCGCCTTGTTGCGAAGCTGCCCGGACGCGCCGGCGACGATCGCCCGGCTCAGCACGCCATAATCGCGCCGGACGCGCCTATCGCTAGCCAGATCGGTGTTGGTCACCAGCGCGCCGATCCTGAGCCCGCCGTCCGCGGTCGGCTCGATCTTGTCGAGCCCGATATCCTGGACATCGACCAAGTGAACGGGTGTCTCGATCTGCAGCTTCATCAGATCGAGCAAGTTGGTGCCGCCGGCCAGGAACTTGGCGCCGGACTGGCTGGCGACTGCGCGCGCCGCGCCGACCGGGTCCTTGGCGCGCTCATAGGTGAAGGCTTTCATGCCCCTGCTCCCGCGACTTCGGTGATCGCCTCCGCGATGTTGGAATAGGCACCGCAGCGGCAGATATTACCGCTCATCCGCTCGCGCAGCTCCGCATTGGTGAGGCTGGGCCGTGCCGTCACGTCCGACTGGACATGGCTGGGCACGCCGCGTTTGATCTCGTCGAGCATGGCGACGGCCGAGCAGATCTGCCCCGGCGTGCAATAGCCGCATTGGTAGCCGTCATGCTTCACGAACGCGGCCTGCATCGGGTGCAAGCGATCGGGCGTGCCGAGCCCCTCGATCGTGGTGACCTCGTCCCCCTCATGCTGCAGCGCCAGGCTGAGACAGCTGTTGATGCGGGTGCCGTTGACCAGCACCGTGCAGGCCCCGCACTGGCCGTGATCGCAGCCCTTCTTGGTGCCGGTCAGGTGCAGATGCTCGCGCAGCGCGTCGAGCAACGTCGTACGGGTATCGACCGTCAGCGCATGCGCTTCGCCATTGACCTTGAACGACACAGCCATAGTGGGCGGCGCGGCGCGCCCGGGGTCGGCCGTGGCCGCCGCGCCGGGAGCGGCCGCAATCACGGCAGTCGCCGCGCCGCTGGCGAGGACGCCCCGTCTCGAGATGCCAAGGTCGTTGGTGTCCGACATGTCGCTTCCCTCAATTCCGGCAATGATGATCCAATGTCGTTCTGCCCCATGCCGCCAGCACTTGGCGAGCCACCTCGCTCCAATCTCGGGCGCGGCCGGCGTGGCCGGCGCCTCTCCTCAGCGCATCGGAAGAGCGCGGGTTCCATCAGCTTTGTCCGCCCCGATACCTTGAGTGCTTCGCGATCGAAACGCCGAACGCGATGTTGATGGCAGCGCGCTCGGTCGTTGGCGAAGTCGGCGAGATACTCCCCGTTGGTCACCCTCTCCATTGCGCGTGATGTCCATATCGGTGTCCTTTTCGGGATCAGGGCAAATGTCTGAAAGAGCCAGCGCAGGCGGAAGGTCCTCAGCTTGGCTATTGAGCCGCGACATTGTCCGGCTCCCGGGCATCCAGGGCGGCCAACAGCGCGCCGGCCGCGAGCAGGGCGGCGCTCGCCAGGAAGGTCGCCCGGTATCCGGCGGCATCGAACAGGAGGCCGCCGCCCGCCGCGCCGAGGGTGATCGCCAGTTGGACGATGGCGACGAGCAACCCGCCCCCGGCTTCGGCATCCTTGGGGAAGCGCCGCGCCACCCAGGTCCGCCAGGCGACCGGTGCGCCGGTGCCAATGGCGCCCCAAAGGAACAGGAGGCCTGCAGTCGGCACGGCAAACGGTCCGACCGCGACCAGGGTACAAGCGATCACGGCGAGCCCCACGGGCGCCAGGATCAGCGTCACCGACGGGAAGCGTGCGACCAGACGTCCGAAGATCCAGGTCCCGACCAGGCCGCCCAGCCCCATCAACAGCAGCACCAGCGACAGCGCGGAAGCGGATAGCTGCGTCACCCCTTCGAGAAAGGGGCGGATATAGATGAAGAGCGCGAATTGCCCGGCGAACAACATTGCGACCGCCGCGGCGCCAAAGCGGGCGGCGGGACGACGCAGCAAGCCAAGAGCGCTGGCACCGCCCGCCAATCGATCGGAAGGCATGGCCGGCAGCGTCAGCCACTGCCAGGCGAAGGTTATCGCCGCCAACGGCACGACCAGGAAGAACGCGGCGCGCCAGCCGATATACTGGCCGAGAAAGCTGCCGAGCGGTGCCGCCACAATGGTGGCCAGCGCGTTGCCGCCGTTGAGCAGCGAAAGCGCGCGCGGCACCTGATCCTCCGGCACCAGCCGCATCACCGTCGCGGCGGACATCGACCAGAGGCCGCCGATGACGACGCCGATCATGGCGCGCCCGGCCATGAACAAGAAAAAATTGGGAGCGAAGGCGACCGTCATCCCGGATGCCAGTATGAGCAGGGTGAGGCCGAGCAGCAGAAGCCGCCGGTCCAATCCGCGCGTGACGGTCGCCAGCGATAGGCTGGTCAATACCGCGAACAGCCCGGAGATCGAGATCGCCTGGCCCGCCGCGCCTTGCGTCAGGTGCAGATCGGACGCGATCGGGCTGAGGATGCTGACCGGCATGAATTCGGACGCGATCAGGGTCGACACGCAGAGTGTCAGCGCGAGGATCGCGCTCCAACCCGATCGCCAGTTCCGCTTCTCGGGTGCGGACGTAAATCGTGCAAGAACGGCTGACTGCGCCACGCATCTGCTCCGCCGATGGGCAATCGCCAAGGGTCGGCCCGGCGATCAGGCGGGCTATTTAGGCGTCAGCGCCGCCCTGGATTAGCAATAGTCTCTGCAATGAAGCAGTGAGCGCCGCTCATCGATCGCTCAAGCTAGAGACCGAGCGGCTGGAGCTCGCGGATGAGATCGATCAACAGTCTCAGCCCCGCCGGCAGTTGCCGCCGGCTCGGATAATAAATGTGGAAACCGGAACCCATCGGCGCCCAGTCGGAAAGCACTGGGCGGAGGAGCCCTCGCTCGACCAAGGGTGAGACCGTCGGTTCGGGAAGATAAGCGAGCCCGGTTCCCGCCAGCGCGAGGCCGAGCACCAACTGGCTTTGGTCGAGGCTGATCGCGCCGGGCACCTCCATCGCGATGACATCGTCGCCCTTCTCGAACTCCCAATGATAGATGCTCTCGTCGCCGAGCCGAATGCGTAGGCAGCGATGGTTCGATAGCTGGCGTGGATGCGAAGGCGTGCCGCGCCGCTCCAGATAGGCGGGCGAGCCCGCGACGACCCGGCGAATGTCGCTCGACAGGCGTTGAGCGATCATGTCCTCGGGCACGGTACCGCCAAAGCGGATCCCGGCATCGGCGCCTTGCGCCACGACATCGACGAACCGGTTGGTCACGGTGATGTCGATGGCGATCCCTGGATAACGGTCGACGAAGACGGGCAGAACGGGCGACAATAACAGCGAACTGGCGAGTTCCATCACGTTGACCGTGGGTTCGTCGCGATGGCGATTCAGGCCCTCGACGGCCGTGTCGATCGCGTCGAACGGCGCAGTGAGCGCGGCGTATAGGTCCTCGCCGGCGGCAGTGAGCGTCACGCTGCGGCTGGTCCGGTTGATCAGCCGTACGCCGATCCGCGCCTCGAGACCCTTCAGCGAATGGCTCAGGGCGGAGGAAGTGACGCCCAATTCCAGCCCGGCGCGGCGGAAGCTGCAATGCTTCGCCAAGGCAAGGAAATAGGCAAAGTCCGCCAAATCGGCGCGGCTGATGCGCATCCCGGCTTTGTGATGACGAGTTCGCGGGAAGGCAACAATGCTGAACCGAGTTCAACGATCCAGAATCAGGCGGCTGCCCAATCGGGCCGGCCCGGATGTGGTGCATGGCGCCCCCGCGCTCCGCGGCGGAAGCAGACTCAGCCGGTCGAAACAGCCGCTGGTCTTTCGAAGCGCGACGGGAGCACGCGAAGGCGACAGAGTGCGTAGAAACGGTCCGGATGGCGGGGCGGTTGATCCAACAGGTTGTCGACAAAGATAAATCCAGGAATCTCAAACGGCAATTTGACCCGCCAGGGATCGCCTTTATTAGGGCGCGTCCGAAACACGCGGCCGTATCGCCGCCCTGATGAATTGAGCTCATGTCTCCGCTAATCATCTGCCCGCGCCGCTTTGAAGACTCCCGCGGCTGGTTTAGTGAAACCTGGAATGACGCTCGGCTCAAGGCGGCAGGTGTCGATGTACAATTCCGCCAAGACAACCAATCGCTGTCCCGTGCGCCAGGCACTGTGCGAGGCCTGCATTTTCAAGCAGTGCCGCATGCGCAAGCCAAACTCGTGCGCAGCATTCGCGGTCGCGTTTTTGATGTCGCGGTTGATATCCGACGCCAATCGCCGACCTTCGGGCAATGGGCGGGGGTGGAGCTGTCCGCCGACAACGGGAAGCAATTGCTCATTCCGACGGGTTACGCCCACGGCTTCATGACGCTCGAGCCGAATTGCGAGATCGCCTATAAAGTAGACGATTATTACGCGGCCGATTGCGAAGGAGGAATTGCGTGGGATGACCCGGCCATTGGGATCGATTGGCCCGTTATCGATTCGGCGCCAGTCCTGTCGGACAAGGACGCAATATTGCGGCCGCTGTCCAGCCTGACGGTGGAGTTTCCCTATGACGGCAACCCACTTGGTCCGTTGCGGGAGATTGCGATCTGAACATGGATTGCTCCATTTTCTTTTGCCTGTCCGACTAATCCGGAGATGTCTCGACAATGAAGATCTTAGTTACCGGGGGGGCGGGGTTCATCGGCTCGGCCTTGGCGCGTCATCTGATCCAGGACAGTGCGCATGAGGTGCTGGTTCTCGACAAGCTGACCTATGCTGGCGTACTCGAATCGCTCGACCCGGTCGCAAACAGTCCGCGCTATCGCTTTGTTCAGGGCGATATTTGCGACGCTGTCTTGCTCGCTAGCCTGTTTACCGAATTTCAGCCCGATGTGATCGCTCACCTGGCCGCTGAAAGCCATGTCGACCGCTCGATCGACGGACCAGCTGAGTTCATCCAGACCAACGTGGTTGGCACGTTCACCATGCTCCAGCAGGCGCTGGGTTATTGGCGCGGCCTGCCGGCCGGGCAGAGAGCTTCGTTCCGTTTCCATCATATCTCGACTGACGAGGTCTTCGGGTCGCTTGGGGACCAAGGGTTCTTCGTCGAGACCACGCCCTACGACCCGCGTTCGCCCTATTCGGCTTCGAAGGCCTCGTCGGACCATCTCGTTCGAGCCTGGGGGCATACGTACGGCCTGCCAGTGCTCGTCACTAATTGTTCGAACAATTATGGGCCCTACCATTTCCCCGAGAAGCTGATCCCGCTGATCGTCATTCGCGCGCTCGCGGGCGAACCGTTGCCGGTCTATGGCGACGGCGCCAACGTGCGCGACTGGCTGTTCGTTGAGGACCATGCCCGCGCGTTGCGCGCCGTGTTTGAACGCGGAAACCCAGGCGAAACCTACAATGTCGGCGGCAATGCAGAGCGCCGCAATATTGAGGTGGTGCGGGCGATCTGCGCCGAACTCGATCATTGCCATCCGCGTCCGGATGGCAAGGGTTATGCCGAGCAGATCATGTTCGTTGCTGACCGCCCGGGACACGATCAGCGTTATGCGATCGACGCTGGGAAGATTCGCACGGACCTTGGCTGGGAGCCTGAGGTCTCGTTCGAAGAGGGCATCGCCGCTACCGTGCGCTGGTATCTCGATCATCGCGCGTGGTGGGAGCCGATCCTGGCGAGGCACGGCGCCACAAAGCGGCTCGGGCTCAAGGCCTAAACCGGGCCATGCGATGGCGTGACAGGTTAAGAGCTAGCGTTGCGTTGACGCTTGCTCGGCTTCGCCTGCCTTCGCAGATGCGCCCCTTGCAAAAGCGGATAGACCCCTATGCTGCATGGCGTGCGGCGAACCGGCTGACTCCGGCAACGCGAGCGGACCTTGTGGCTGCGCTTGCTAACCGCTCTAGCGAACTCGGCCGTATTTCAGTGGTCATGCCGGTTTATCGCCCAGCGCTGGACCTGCTCGCCGAAGCCATCGGGTCGGTCCAAGCCCAGATCCATGAACGTTGGCAGCTTTGCATTGCCGATGACGGTAGCAATGATCCAGAGCTTGCAGCGATGCTCGCTGACCTAACTCACGATCGCCGTATCGTCGTCACGCATGCAGCGAAGAATCGGGGCATCGCCGCTGCGACCAATGCCGCCGCCATGCTTGCGAGCGGCGATATTCTGGTCTTCCTCGATCAGGATGATCTCCTGACGCCAGACGCCCTTGCGGAAATCGCGCTTGCCTTTGCCGAGGATCCGGACTGCGACCTCGTCTATAGTGACAATGACAAGATCGAGATCGACGGCCTGCTATCGGCGCCTGCGTTCAAACCGGCTTGGTCGCCCGTATTGCTGCTGTCCTATATGTATCTAGGCCATGCGATGGCGGTACGCCGGACGTTGTTCAAAAGCCTTGGCGGCATGCGCCCAGCATTCGATGGAAGCCAGGACTACGACTTTGCGTTGCGAGCGTCCGAGCTAGCCCGCAACATCAGGCATGTGGCGAAAGTCCTCTATCACTGGCGGGTGCTGCCGGGGTCGACCGCGATGGGCGGGGGTGAGAAGCCACAAAGCTTCGCGGCAGGCGAAGCTGCGGTGCAAGAGGCACTGGCTCGGCGCTCCATCCCGGCGACCGCCGGTCGGCCGGACTGGGCTCATGAGAAGCGTATCGGGCTTCATGCCCTGACCTTTCGTAGCGACCCAGGCACAATCTCGATCGTCACCGCGACGCGGAGTGGACGCCCGACCGATCTCGATGCGATCGCTTCGCTTGCCGGTCTCTGCCCGGCAGGGGCCGAGTTGCTCGTCATCGATTCCGGCGCGGGCCCGAGCCCGGCAATCGAGGCGGCGTCCATACGCGCCGGGTTGCATCTGCGCTGGGTTGCCTGTGCCGCCAATGCGACGCTGTCGGCGCGTCTAGATGCTGCCGTCCGCGAAGCCACCGGCGATACGCTGATCTTCGTCTCGCCCGGTTCGCGGCCGATCGGGTCGGACTGGAGCGGTCAGCTGGCCGGTTATGCCGGGCTGGACGGTGTCGGCGCGGCGGGTGCGCGGCTCGTTGACCGCGAAGGGTATATCGTCGAGGCGGGGCTGGTGAGTCCGTTGCGCACGGCGTCACTGACGCCGGCCTTTGCCGGGCGTCCAGGCCACGCCACCGGTTATCTTTATCTCGGCCGGGTTGCCCATGAGACGTCGGCGATATCCGGCCATTGTTTCGCGGTGCGTCGCACATACCTTCTCGACTCGCATGCCTTCAACGAGGTGGTTGAGGATTGGTACAGTATCGGTGTCGCCTGCTCGGAGGCGATGCACCGCATCGGTCGGTCGGTCGTCGCGGTTGCTGGCGCGGATGCCGAGGTTGAGGCGTTTTCGGGCAGGCCCATCGTCGGCGATGCGCATGACGCCTTATACAATCGAAACCTCGCAGGCGGGGAAAGGCTCTTTCGCCCAGCGCCGCGCCGCTACCCAAGAGTTACCGGTACGCCGATGCGGGTCGTCTTCTTCTCGCATCGCCTTGATCACGAAGGCGCACCGGCCACCTTGTTTGATCTTGTCGGTGGCCTTTGCGCACGCGGCGACATCGTCGCGACGATCCTCTCGCCGCAAGATGGGCCGCTTGCCGATGCGTATCGGGCAAAAGGGATAGCGGTCGAACAGTTCGAGCCGCTTTCGCGCAAGGCCGGAGCCAAAAAATTCACTATCCACGTCACCAATCTTGCCGCGCGTCTCAAGAGACTGGGCGCCGATGCGGTCTTCGCCAATACGACCGAGATGTTCCCAGCAGTCCTGGCGGCCCGGGAAGCCGGGATCGGCGCGGTCTGGTGGCAGCATGAAGGAGGGGGATGGAACGAGGTATTCAAGCGTTATGCGCCTGTGCAGCGAGCGCACGCGCGCGCGGCTTTTGCTTATGCCTATGTGGTCGCATTCGTGGCCGAGGCGACCCGACGGGAATTCGCACCGCTCTTTTTGCGAGGCAATGATGCCATCGTCCGTTACGCGATACCACCCGAGCGGATTGCAAGCGACCGGCAGCGCTGGGCGCGCGCGGACGCGCGCAGGATGCTGGGGATCGGCGATGATGAAATCTGCATTCTATCGCTTGGCAGTTATTGCATGCGCAAGGCACAGCGCGATCTCATACGCGCCGCTGCAGGGCTTGATGGCGCGCTGCAGGCGAAGGTGCGGATTCTGATCGTCGGCGCGCCGGTCGAGGCGAACTATGCGCGCGCTCTCGCCGTGGCGCGCGATGCGTTGCCGAGCGGCCTCGCGGCCCGAGTGGTGCTGACCGGTGCGGTCGACGACACTGCGCTTTATTACGCGGCGGCCGATATCTTCGCCTGTACCTCGTTGCGTGAGAGCGCGCCACGCGTTCTGATGGAAGCGATGTGGTTCGGCCTCCCTGTCGTCGCGTCGAGGGTCGATGGTGTTCCGGAACTGGTGGCAGAGGGGCGGTCGGCGCTGCTCTATCCGGCTGGCGAAACCGCCACACTGGCATCACTGCTGTCGACATTGGCACAGGATGCCGATTTGCGTCATCGGCTCGGCCGGGATGGCACGGCGCATGTTGCCCAGATCGCGGATTATGACGCCATGCTATCATCATGGAATGAGGTCATCCGGGAATGCGCATGCCTGACATCAGAGTGAAGTCCGCTGGACGTTATGTGGCGCGCCAACTCCGCAAGGTGGGGCGACAGATCGGCGGATTGCTGAGTCCCGCTGCCACGCCGGCTTGCGACGTTCTTTTCCTGATCGGATGCTGGGAAGGCGAATCCAAGCGCTACCGGGTCTACAACCTGATCGAGGGGCTCGAGGAATGGGGTTATTCCGCACAGGCGCTCCTGATCGGGGATGGCCGCAAAATCATCGCCCGCAAGATGCGCCCGCGCGTTATCGTTTTCTTTCGCGTGCGTTACGATCCTAAGGCGCACATCACCGAACTGCTCAAATACTGCCGCGCGAACGGCATCAGGACGATCTTCGACGTCGACGACTATGTGTTCGAACCGTCGATCATCGGTGACATCGCCGGCGTGGCCGAGCTCGATGAAGGCGGGAAGGCCGATTATGGGAAGGGCGTCCTGGAGCACCGCAGTTTGCTGCTCGCGTGCGACCGGGCGACCACCCCCACCGAATTCCTGCGCGACAGGATGACAGCGCTCGGCCGCGACGCCTTCGTCGTGCGCAATACCGTAAATCGGGCGCAGCGTACCTTGGCCGGCGATCTGGTCACGGGCCGTGTGCGTGATGGGACAGTGGTTCGTATCTGCTATTTCTCGGGCTCAAGGACTCACGCACGGGATTTCATGCAATGCGCACCAGCGCTGCAGGCGGTCATGCGCCGCCATCCGACCGTCCGCTTCCGTCTCGTCGGCCTGCTTGACCTTGATGAAAGCTGGGCACCGTTCGCCGACCGGATCGAACGTGCCGATTTCATGCCGATGCTCGACATGCTGCGCAGCCTGTCGGAGTGCGATATCAATCTGGCCCCGCTCGAAGAGGGCAACCTGTTCTCCGAAGGCAAAAGCGAGCTCAAATTCTTCGAGGCGGCGACCGTCGAAGTCCCGACGGTCGCCAGCCGTACGGCGCCCTTCGCCGCGGCGATCCAGGATGGCACGACCGGGTTTCTCGCATCCACCTGGCAGGAATGGGAGGACAAGCTCGACCGGTTGATAGAATCACCAGCGGTGCGCGAAGCGATCGGCCGCGCAGCCGCCGCTGTGGCCGTCGAGCATTTCTCCACTGCGGTTGCGGCGCGCAGTGCGCTCGCGGCTTATGGGCTGGATGAGCCGATGGCCGCGCGTGTCCAGTCGGAAGGCGGGCGCCTCCGGATCGGCTGGATCCTGCCCGGGGTGATCATCGGCGGCGGCGGGCACCGCAATATCCTGCGCGCCGCTTATTACCTGGAAAAATTCGGGCATGACGTGCGACTCTATTTTTCGGACACGCCGATGTCGAAATCCGAACTGCGTCGGACTGTGCGCGAACATTTCTTTCCATTCGAGGGCCCAGTGAACCGGTTTGCCGGAAACGTCGACGACGAAGACGTGTTGATGGCAACGCACTGGTCGACTGTCGCGCTGGCCGAGTCGGTCAAATCGCAGGTGGGTGAGATCATCTATTTTGTGCAGGATTTCGAACCTGCATTCTATCCGATGGGGTCCGAATATATCCTGGCGGAGAATACATATCGCAGGGATCTCTACGCGATAACGTCCGGCCCCTGGTGCGTGGACATCCTGAAGCGCGACTATGGCATGGAAGCGGATTCGTTCCAGTTCCCGATCGACCGTACTGTGTATGTCCCGGAAGCGGCCGGTAAAACACAGCGGGGCAAGAGGATATTGTTCTTTGCCAAGCCCGAAATGGCGCGCCGTTGTTTCCTTATCGGTACGATGGCATTGCGCGAGTTCCATCGCCTGAGGCCTGATTACGAGATCATGTTCTTCGGCTCGAACAATGCCCGAAAGCATCCGCAGGACTATCCGGTCACTTATCTCGACGAGGTGCCGACGCTGGAAGATCTGGCGCGCCTGTATGCGAGTTCCGCCGCCGGGCTGGTATTCTCGACGACCAACCCCAGCCTCGTTCCCTATGAGATGATGGCATGCGGCCTGCCGGTGGTCGATCTCGATCGCCCGGGTAATGAAGTAAATTATGGCTGGCGCAGGGATGTCGCCTTGCTGGCCGATGCCGATCCGGTCCGAATGGCGTGCGATATGGCCGCGTTGCTGGACGATGCCGGGAAATGTGCCCTACGGAGCCGCGCGGGGCTGGAATTTGTCGCTTCTTTTCCGAGCGAAGAGGCTATGGCAAGGCGCGTCGAATCGTTGATCCTGGAACGGATCGGGAAAAGAGAGAATTCGCCATCGCAACGTGACATGGCGCTCGATAGGCGCAACTCCCCCGCTGTTATGGCGGATAGTTTTCACCAAGTCTGAAACGAGGTCCATACGTGTCCCTTCATCTGATCGCAGGCGGCGCAGGCTTTGTCGGCGTCAACCTTGCCGCGGCTCTGCTAGAACTGGGCCATGAGGTTGTTGTCGTCGACGACCTTTCGCGCGGTACTTTGTCGGCGATGGCGCCGTTGCGCGCGCATGCCGGCTTTTCTTTTCGGGAGGCCGATTGTTCCGACCCCGAGGCGCTCGATCAGGCGGTGGGCGAGCTTGAGGTGGACGAGATCTGGCACCTGGCGGCCAATTCCGACATCCCGGCGGGCGTCGCCGACTATCGGGTCGATCTGCGGCAGACCTTCCTCACGACCGCGTCCATCCTCGACGTGATGAAGCGTCGGTCCATCCCCGTTCTGCATTTTGCGTCGAGTTCGGCGATCTATGGCGATCATGGCGACGATCTGATCCACGAGAATATCGGGCCGCTTCAACCGATCTCGAATTACGGTGCGATGAAGCTGGCGTCCGAAGCTCAGATCCGCGCCGCGCATGAAGCTTACCTCGGCAAGGCAAGTATTTGCCGCTTTCCGAACGTCATTGGTACCCCGGCGACTCACGGCGTGATCCTCGACTTTGTCGGCAAGCTCAAACGGACGCCCGAACGGCTCGAGGTGCTGGGCGATGGATCGCAGCAAAAGGCTTATCTGCACGTGGACGATCTGGTCCGGGCAATGCTGCACATCCGTGACCTTGGCGAGAGATTCGCGGTATTTAACGTCGGCCCGATCGACGACGGCATTACCGTGCGGGAGATTGCCGAGCGTGTCCGCGATCGCCAGTGCCCGGCGGCGGACATCCATTTCGGGGAAGGCAACCGGGGATGGGTCGGCGACGTGCCGCGCTTCCGCTATTCGGTCGAGCGCCTGCTTGGGACCGGCTGGTCCCCGTCGATGGGATCTCGTGAGGCCGTGCAGCGCGCCGTTGACGAAATCATCGCCCAAGAAGTCCGGGGATGACCCAGGCCGTCATCCTGGCGGGCGGGAAAGGTACCCGCCTGGTCAGCCGGCTTAACGGGAAACCGAAGCCGCTCGTCGACGTCGCGGGCGTCCCGCTGCTCAAGCGGCAGATCGAGGTCCTGGTACGGGGCGGCGTGGACGACATCGTCCTGTTGGTGAATCACGCTGCCGACCAGATCGAGGCGTTCATCGCCCGTGAGGATTTCCCTTGCCGCATCGAACTGATCGACGATGGATCGCCGCGCGGCACGGCCGGGGCGACGCTTGCCTGTCTGGATCGGCTCCGGGAACGGTTCGTCGTCGTCTATGGCGACACGCTGTTCGACATAAACCTGGCGCACATGCTGGATGCCCATGCCGCAGCCGGCGGCGCGGCAACGTTATTACTGCACCCCAATGATCACCCCGCGGATTCCGACCTGGTCCGGCTTTCCTCCGATGGGTGGATCGAAGGGTTCCATTCCTATCCACGCCCCCCGGGCGCGCATCTGCGCAATCTCGTCAACGCCGCATTCTATGTAGTGGAGCGCGCCGCGCTCGCGCCCTGGGTCGGGCGCATGGAGATCGGCGATTTCGCCAAGGACCTGTTTCCGGAGATGCTGGACGAGGGCGCGAAATTGCGCGGCTATGTCTCGTACGAATATATCAAGGATATCGGAACTCCTGCCCGGCTCGACAAAGCCGAACGTCACCTGACGTCGGGGGTGGTCGAGCGGGCACGGCGTGACCACAAGCAGAAGGCCGTCTTCGTCGATCGCGACGGCACGCTGAACGAACTGCACGGCCATATCGCCCGAGCTGCCGACCTCACACTCTTTCCCTTCGCAGGCGCTGCTCTGAAGCGGCTCAATGACGGCGAATATCGGGTGGTGCTGGTGACGAACCAGCCGGTGCTCGCGCGTGGCGAATGCGACGAGAATGGCCTGGCCGACATTCATGCAAAGCTAGAGGCAGAACTCGGTGAGGACAGCGCCTTTTTCGACGGGCTCTATTATTGTCCGCACCATCCGCATCGCGGCTATCCCGGGGAAGTTCCGGAACTGAAGCGGGACTGCGCTTGCCGCAAGCCGGGCACTGGGATGGTGGAACAGGCCGCTGCCGATCTCAACATCGACCTCTCCCAATCCTGGATGATCGGCGACAGCTCGGCGGACATTGCCATGGCCGAGCGTGCCGGACTACGGTCGATTCTGGTCCGCACGGGAGAAGGCGGAAGGGACGGGAAATGGCCGATGGCTCCGGACCATGTCACCGACTCGATCGCCGAGGCAGTCACCATCATCGTCGGTCCGAGCGTCTGACGGTCGCAACAATCCGGGAATTGCAACTTGATCATCAGCCAGACCCCCTTGCGCATGAGCTTTGTCGGCGGCGGCAGTGACCTGCCGTCATTCTACCGGCAGTTCGGTGGAGCCGTGTTGAGCACGGCGATCGACAAATATGTCTATGTGAGCGTCAATCGGAAGTTCGACGGCGGAATCCGCCTCGCCTACTCGAAGACCGAGGAGGTCGCTTGCCTCGACGAGATCGAGCACGAACTGGTCCGCGCCACGTTCGACATGCTCGGTGTGCGCGGCGGCGTCGAGATCACGACTACCGCTGACATTCCGTCGCGCGGAACCGGGCTGGGGTCGTCATCGACCTTCACGGTCGGACTGCTCAATGCCATGTCCGCTTATCTCGGCCGCCATGCCTCGGCCGGCGACCTGGGCGAGCGGAGCTGCGAGGTCGAGATCGAACGCTGTGGTCAGCCGATCGGCAAGCAAGACCAATATGCCGCTGCGTTCGGCGGCTTCAATCTTATCGAATTCCGGCAGGACGACAGCGTCAATGTAACGCCCGTGATCATGCCGCGCGACGTTCAGCAATTGCTCGAAGATCGCATCATCGTTTTCTATACGGGGATTACGCGTAGCGCCTCGGCGATCTTGGAAGGACAATCGGCGGAATCCGCGACGAACGTCGACAAGCAGGCGGCGCTGCGCCGGATGGTTGAGCTCGCTTATATCATGCGTGATGAACTCGGCCGTGGCCATATCGACGCATTCGGCGAGATCCTCCATGAGAATTGGGCGCTCAAGAAGACACTGGCCGCCGGCATATCGAATTCGGCGATCGACGGCTGGTACGACCGGGCCCGTGGCGCGGGGGCAATCGGCGGCAAGCTGCTCGGCGCCGGCCAAGGCGGCTTCATGATGTTCTACGCACCCAAGGAGCGTCACGAGGATATCGCGCAGGCGCTGGAGTTGCGGCAAGTGCGCTTTGGCTTCGAGCGGCTGGGCAGCCGCATTCTTTTCTACAATCCCCGCTAAACCCCAGGACGAGGCATGACTTATTTTCCCGACTATGTGATTCCGGATGCTGGCGATTATGCCAGCGAATATTTCGAGCGGCTCGGCAAGGCAGCTGCCACGGTGGATCGCGCTGCGATCAACAAGGCCAGTCGGCTGGTGCTCGAGACCACGCAGGCCGGCAAACGTATCTATTCGTGCGGCAATGGCGGATCGGCGGCGATCGCCAACCATCTCGTGTGTGACTGCCTCAAGGGCATTCGGAGCGACACGACCCTTCGTCCCAAGGTCCACAGTTTCTCGACCACCGTTGAACTGATCACGGCCATCGTGAACGACATCGGCAGCGAGGAGATGTTCGCCTTCCAGCTGGAGTCGATGGCCGAAGGCGGCGACCTGCTGATCGCGATCAGCTCCTCAGGCACCTCCCCCAATATCGTGCGGACGCTGGAACTCGCCCGTTCGATGGGGGTGCGCACGATCGCGATGACTGGCTTTACCGGTGGGCGCTCGCGCGAACTCGCGGACGCAAGCCTGCACGTGACGTGCGAGAATTACGGTATGATCGAAGATGTCCACCAGTCGCTGATGCACATCCTTGCCCAGCATGTCCGCCATTCCAATCTCGACGACCCGGCCAGGCTGGGGCAACTCAAATTCTGATGCGGTGAACAATTCTTCACCTTCGCCGTCCCTAGCTGTGGAGCCTCAACAGGTTGTTCATCGGCTGAGCGAGTCGGCTGATGGGCGGCATGGAGTGTAGGCTGCCGTGGGGTCGGTGCCAGTTATAGTTATGGAGCCAGGGTTCGAGCGCGGCTTTGCGGTGTTCTGAGCTGGGGTATGCGCGGGCATAGGCCCATTCGCGCAGGGAGGTCTGGACGAAGCGCTCGGCTTTGCCGTTGGTTTTGGGGGTATAGGGTCTGGTGCGGATGTGCCTGAGGCCGAGTGCTTTGCAGGCGTCGCGGAAGGCGAAGCTTTTGTAGCATGATCCGTTGTCGGTCATGACGCGGGTGACGGTGATGCCGAGGCTCTGGTAGTAGGCGACGGCGGCGTGGAGGAAGGGGACGGCGCTTGCGGCCTTCTCGTCGGCGAGCAGTTGGCTGAACGCGATGCGTGAGGCGTCGTCGATGCAGACATGGACGAACTCCCAGCCTGCGCCATAACGTCCGCCATCGCGATAGCCGCGTGAGTTGCTTTGTCGTGTCCGGTCGCCGGTGATGCGGTGGCCGACGCGCTCGAAGCGGCCGAGTTTCTTAATGTCGATGTGGATCAGCTCGCCGGGGTGTTCGCGCTGGTAGCGGCGCAGGGGTTCGGGCGGATCAAGGTCGCGTGCGCGGCTGAGGCGGGCCTTGCGCAGGATGCGGCTGACGGTCGCCGGCGAGAGCGCCAGCGCCGCCGCGATCTGCTTGCCGACGAGGCGCTGACGACGCAGCGCGATGACCTGCTCGACTACATCGGCAGCCGTGGCGCGGGGCATCCGGCGTGGTCGTGAGCTGCGGTCGACAAGTTCGACTGGATCTTCCAAACGATAGCGCGCCAGCCACTTGCCGACGGTTCGTGGCGAGACACCCATGGCGCTCGCGACCGCCATGGGCGTCTCGCCGAGCATGGTCACCCGCCGGACGATCTCGGCTCGACTGTAGGGTGTCGTTCGGGCATTCTTGTGGATGTTCATCCGGGCGTTCCTCGCAAGCTGACGTGTCGCAACATCAGTCTTGCCCGGTCACACCGGATGAACAAACCCCTGAAAGCTCACACCTAGAGCCGGAAAGAACGCTCGCTGAAGACATCGGACGCCGTTTTGACTCTGGTGCGCCGGATTCCGGCGGTTCGCAGGCTGGTCGCTCGCGTGGCGGCGATCGAACACACGTCGTTGCTCCACGACGCGAAGGGCGCCGGCGACTTTGCCTGCACCGTCTGCCGGGAAGAGGTCGCGCTGACGCCGTTCGAGCGGCGCACTGACGATCACGGGCAGGTTTACGACCTCTGGATGTGTCTGCGCTGCCACGCGATTCTGAACGCAACGCACTTGCGCAAGGTGCGAGCCGGTGACGATTTCCTGTCGCTGCAGGCGGATTCCTCCAACGATTTCTACGCGGTGGATAGCGCGTATCTCAGTACCGTTGCCGATCAGATCGATGCCTGTGGTTTCTTCGATTATCTATTCAAGGTCTATCCAGGGCAGCGCCGCGGCGTGTTGATCGATTTTGGTGCTGGACGCGGAATCGTCGCAGGCTGCGGCGCGAAATATTTCGAGAAAGTCTATGCAGCCGAACTCAGCTTGAACGTGCTGCGTCAGGTCCAGGCGGTCATGCCGAACCGCGACCGGGTCATCGTCACCGATGATTATAAGAGCATTCCGGCCACGTTCGATTGTATTGCGTCGATGCACGTCCTTGAGCACCTTCCGAACCTGAGGGACATCCTGGATGCCCTTGTCGCGCGCCTTAACCCTGAGGGGACGCTATTCTTCCAGGTGCCGATGCTGCTGCGCGCCCATCTGGTGAGCGTTCACTATACATTCTTCAACGAAGTGTCGGCGCGCTCGCTTTGCCGGCAACTCGGGCTCGACGTGATCAGCATTTCCTACGACAACGATCTCGACTTCCTGAACTGTATCTCCAGGAAGCCGAGCTTAAATGATCAGGCGCGTCCGAAATAACTCAAGCATTGCCGGCACCGGACAGCTGCAACCCTCAGCTTCGGAAGGATCGCGACAGGAAGCGAAACGGCTTGGTGAGGCGCCATGACATGGACTTGCGGATGGACAGGAGCTGGGCGTGCCAGTCCTCCGCGAAGCTTTCTGCGCGTTCCGCACGCTCGCGTTGTTCCAGAATCTCCGCCGACAGGCGCTGAGCCTCAGCCGACAGGTGAGCAATCCGCTCGACCAGCGGGTCGCGGGCCATATGATGCGTCGCCATTGCCCCCAGGAATAGCCGCTCCATGGATTCGACGATGTCGCGGTGGCGAGGGTCATATTGTGCCTGACCGGTGTCGACGGGGGTGTCGAGAGCCGCGGCGATGTCGCGTTTCAGCGTTGCCAGCTCCCGCCGCACGCCGTGCGCTGCATCGCTCGAGACTCTCGCAAAGTCATACGCCTCGAGCCGTCTGGCTTCAGCATCGCTCGCCCGCACCGTGAGCGCGTCGATGATTCCGCGGACATCATCGTGTTCCGATTCAAGGCCGGCATATTTCATGTGCAAATCCCTAAAACGCGCGGAAACAATTTGTCGACGGGCCAATACCTGCTCGCACTCGCCCGTCAATCGCTCGATTCTGGCGTCCCTTGTGGCCGGCACCTCAGCGCGTCCGCTACCCCATCAAGAACGCTTCGGCTTGGACGAGAAGATTTTGGCGATCCTCCGCAAGCTGAAACTGTCCGCCCGCTCGCGTTCCTTCTCGAGCTCCGCCGCAAGCAGACTGACCCGCTCGACCAGCGGGTTTCGGGCGATGTCGTGTGTCGCGGCGGTCCCGAGGAAAAGCCGCTCCATGGATTCGACGATGAAGCGGTGGCGCGGATCATACCGTACCTGACCGGGCTTGCGAGGATTCTCGATAGCTTCGGCGATATCTCGCTTTAGCACTTCCAACTCCAGTCGGGCGCCGCGCGCTGCGTCGCTCGAAACGCGCGCATATTCATAGACTTCGAGCCGTTTCGCTTCTGCGTCGTTCGCGCGAACCGAGAGTGCTTCGATAATTGCCCGAAGACTGTCGCGCTCCGCTTCATGCCCGGCATATCTCGCCCGCAACTCCTCGATGCGCGTGGAGGCATCCGCGACCTGGGACGATAGCATTTGCCGCTCGCCGGCCAATCGCTCGATTTCCGCATCCCTGGCCGCCAGCGCTTCGAGGCTTCTCCGCCTTTCCTCGCCAAGCTCCGCGGAAATGCTCTCCGCTTTAGCGAGCAGGTCGTTGCAATCCGTCGTCAGGCGTTCGATTTCGGTGTTCTTGAAAGATGTCACCAGGGCATGGTGCCCTTCGAAATCGTTCAGCGACTGCTGAAGGTAATGCGCCTTTGTACGAAGCGCTTCCATCTCGGCATTCAGTTGATTCGCACGCCATAGCTCGCTCGAAAGCTCTTCCGCCCGAGCGAACAGAGTGTTGTACTCCCCCGTGATCCGCTGGATCTCTCCGTCTTTGAAAGCGATCGCCTCGATCTGCTGCGCTTCCACGTCTGCAAGGACTGTCTTCAGCTCCTCTGCCTTGCCGCGAAAGAAATTCGCCTGCGCGCTGTTCTCCTCCGATTTTGAGAGGCGTTCGGATAGATCGTTCGATTGAGAGAAGAGAAGGTTGTATTCGCCGGTGATCCTTTCGATCTCCCGATCCTTGAATGCCAGCGCTTCACTGCTGCTCTTTTCCAGATAGGTAGTCTTCTCCCTGAGGTCGTCTTCCGCCTTGTGGAGAATCTCCACATCGCGTTCCAGCATGCGCACATACGCATCGTCGTCGATCGAAAGGGCCGGTTCCATCACGGGCAATGGCATGGTCGGTGACGGTGTGGCGACGACGATGAAGACATCTGCGACCTCCGCGTCGAACTGATCCTTGAGGCAGATCACCCGGTCGAGGACGGAGGGGCGGCCTTGAGTCACCAGCGAGGAGAAATGGTTGTTCTCGACGTAGAACTCGGTCGTGGAAAAATTTCGCTTGAGCAGTGCCTCGAATTCATCGAGCCCGAATTCGTGCGTATGAAAGTGCGTACGCTTCTTCTCGAGCGCGCGTGGTGTAGAGATCACCAATATGCCGTCGGGTTTGAGCGCCCGCCTGATATTCTCCAGCACCTTTTCGGGGTGGTTCACATGCTCGATCAGTTCGAAACAGGTCGCGACGTCGAATTGGACATCGAAGTCGAATGCTTCAGCATTGCCCACATCGAACTGAACGTTGGGATGACTGTAATGTTTTCGGGCGTGGCGAATGGCGGCATCAGACAAATCGAATGCCCGGACCGAGGCTGCGCCAAGTTCCGCAAGGCGTAGTGACCCGTAACCCACACCGCATCCAATATCGATGACGGATTTTTCTTCGATGATTTGTGCAGCGAAAAGATAACGGACAATATGTTCCTGAAACATGCGGGATGCGAAGTTCGGTTCGCAATTGTCCGCGCCGGGAACGATCCTTTCCCCAGTGAAATCCAGCACTTTTTTACTTGCCATGGTGTTCGCACGCCTTCGGAGCTAGGGATTGCCCTATCTTACCAAACCGGTTTTGGCACAAGATCGTCCCGCTGCAAACGAATCCCGCAGATCCAGCGGCTTGTGGGCTCCTGCGATTGGATTTTCCCGAGGTTGTGGTGGCAATGTGCAAGCAGGGCGGCTAGAGCCGCGAGCGTGTATGGGCGAGGCTGGTCGGCGCGGCGTTGCGGCAGTTTTCCGGGCGGAGTTGGTTTGGTTTGAACGTCGATTATCTCGTCACCGGCGGCGCCGGATTCATCGGGTGCGGGCTCGCGGCTGAACTGATGGACCGGCTGCCGGGTGCGCATATCGTCGCGGTGGATTCCCTTCATCCGCAGATCCATCCGGAGTCCACCCGCCCGACGTCCCTGCCGGACCCGGTCGACCTGCGGATTATGGACATATGCGACGGGGCGGCATGGCGCGGGCTGCTGCGCGACGTGCGTCCGAAGACGATCATCCATCTCGCAGCGGAGACCGGCACGGGTCAGTCGCTCGACCTTCCGACGCGGCATACCCATGTCAACGTGACGGGAACGGCCGTCATGCTGGAGGCCCTGGACGAGTCAGGTTCACTCCCGGACCATATCCTGCTGGCGTCCAGCCGAGCGGTCTATGGCGAGGGGCAATGGCTCGACCCCGCGGATGGGTGCCCGTTTCTGCCCGATCAGCGCACGCCCGATCAGCAGCGGCGAGGGGAGTTCGACGTCGTCGCGCCATCGGGCGAGATCGCTACGCCGCTGATGCAGGATCATCGCGATACCCCGTCCCGCCCGACCAGTGTCTATGGAGCGACGAAACTCGCGCAGGAACACGTACTTGCCGCGTGGTGCACCGCCCGAAGCATCCCGCTGTCGGTGCTCAGGCTCCAGAATGTTTATGGTGTCGGACAGTCGCCGCACAATTCCTACACGGGCATCATCGGCCTCTTCCATCGGGTCGCGGCGAGCGGCGAACCGATCGAGGTTTACGAAGATGGCCAGATTGGCCGAGACTTCATCTATATCGACGATGTCGCGCGGAGTGTCGCCGCAGCAGTGATTGATCGCCCCGCCCACTCCCGAACGATCGATATCGGTACTGGCCGCGCGACGACGATCCTGGAGGCCGCGCGGCTGATCGCTGATCTGTACAAGGCTCCTGCTCCCCTGATCACGGGCGCTTTTCGGTCCGGCGATATTCGCTGGGCGGTCTGTTCTGCAGAAGGCCTCGAGAAACAGCTGGAGGTCGCACCGCTTATCGATTTTGCCGAAGGAAATCGCCGCCTTTCGACCTGGTTGCGCGACATCAAAATCATCGGCTAGGGCTGGAAGAATGTGATGCTTTCGATCAATTTTCCTTTGTCGGCCAGTGCATTGGTTTCGATGTCATTGGGCAGAGGTCGGCCCACTGGCCGAACGTTAGCGGCGGTCGACAAGGAGCGGGGTTTGGAAAGCGATGACTAAGGTCCTGGTCACGGGCGCGGCGGGATATATCGGTCTCCATGTCGTTGACGCGCTTTCGAGCTTGGGGGCGGAGGTCGTTGCCGTCCACCGGGGACGGCGACCGTTCGATCGGCAAGTCCGCCAGATCGTCTGCGATTTTGCCGAGCTGGATGCTGCCCGCCTGGCCGAAGGCGGCGCTCCGGATGTTATCTTGCACCTAGCGTGGAATAACGGATTCAACCACAATGCCACGTCTCATATCGACGATCTACCCGACCATGCCCGGTTCGTTCGGCACGCGATTGAGGCGGGCACGCGGCGGTTCGTCGGCCTCGGTACGCTGCACGAGATCGGTTATTGGGAAGGCATGATCGACGAGACCACGCCGAATGCTCCGCGGTCGATGTACGGTGTTGCCAAGAATGCCCTCCGCGAAGTCGCCCGCCTGGAAGTGGAAAAAGCGGGCGGTGTCTTCCAGTGGCTGCGCGCCTATTACATTCTGGGTGACGACGAACGAAATCAATCTCTTTTCACCAAGATTCTTCGCTGGGAGGCCGAAGGGAAGGCGACATTCCCGTTCAACTCCGGCCTCAATAAATATGACTTCATCGATGTCCGCGATCTTGCGCGCCAGATAGCGCTGGCCAGTCTGCAAACCAAAGTCGCGGGCGTGATCGATTGTTGTAGCGGAGTGCCGATGAGGCTGCGCGACAGGGTCGAGGCATTCATCGTCGACAATGCGCTGACCATTCGCCCCGAATATGGGGCCTTCCCGGATCGCCCCTATGATTCTCCCGCGGTCTGGGGCAGCGTCGCAAAGATCAATCGTATATTGGCAGATGCGCCGGAGGCGGGGGCATGAATTGCATTGCGGCCGCGGGCCTCCGCGAGTTCCTGGAAGTCGTACAATTATCTGAATTGGGTAAGGGCTAGACGTGTCATTAGACAAGGTGTTGTTCATTCTCGGGTGCAACGAAGGTCCGAGCGCACGCTATCGCGTTTTTAATCATATCGAGGCCCTGCAGGGCCTCGGCATCGCGGCCGAATGGATGTGGGACATCCATCCCGAGATCCGCGAGGAATCCTATATGAGGGATTTCTCGATCGTGGTGAATTTCCGCGGTGGCTATTCGGACCGGCTCGAAGAAATGCATCGGTTGCTCAAGCGGCTTTCAATCCCCACCGTGTACGACATCGATGACCTCGTGTTCGATCCGTCGCTCACCGATCAGATCGACGCATATCGTAAAATGGACGCTCAAGGGCAGGGCGATTATCTCGCGGGCATGCAGAGCATCGAGCGGGCGATGAAGGCGGCCGACTATGTCACCACTTCGACCTCTTATCTCGCCGACTATGCCAGTCGGTTCACCGGAAAGCCCACCTGGATCATTCCGTTCGGCGTGAACGACCGTCAGGTCGAGATCGCACAGGCCATGTCGGGTTATTCCGCCGGCCCGCGCTTCATCACTTACCTCAGCGGCACCGCTACTCATGAACGCGATTTCGCCGAGGCTGTCGACGCGCTACGCAGGATCCTTGCCGAATATGACGACGTCTATCTGAAGCTTGTCGGTCCGCTCGATATCGAGACTCATTTGCCGGGCCTGCAGCACAAGGTGATCCGGGTTCCGTTCATGGACTGGAAGAACCTCGTGATGGAGGCTGCCAGCGCTTATGTGAACATCGCGCCTTTCGAGGCCGCCAGTCCGTTCTGCCAGTCGAAAAGCGATCTCAAATATGTCGAACCGGCGCTTTCCGGTGTACCGACGATCGCTTCGCCGGTCCGTTCGTTTCAGGACAGCATCACGCATGGCGTGAACGGCATGATCGCCGAAACGGCGGACGATTGGTATGCCGCGTTCAAGGTGGTGCTCGATGATCGGCAATTGCGTAGCCGGATGGGCGCGGCGGCAAAGCGCGACGTCGAGCGTGAGCGGTTTCCCGGTTCGATCGGTCGGAAACTGGTCGATGTCTATCGCAACATCATCGAGTCGCATCGACCGGTGGCGCGGCGATCGGGAGTGCAGAATGTCGCGGCGCCCGATCCCGCCGGGCTGGGAAGCAAGAAGCCGCTTCGGATTGCGTGGGTCATCCCGCAGCCGTTCGAGGCGTCCGGTGGACATCGCAACATTTTCCGGGCGATCCGCTATCTTTCCGAGTTCGGGCATTCCTGCTCGCTTCATGTTCTTCCCGACAATCACCGTTTCAGCCGCGGCGATGAGATCAGGAAGTTCATTGCGGACGAGTTTTTCGACATAATAGCGACCGACGGCGTTTTTCACGGCGTCGACAACATCCCCGAATGCGATGTTCTTGTCTGCACATACTGGACGACTGCCTATGTCGTGAAGGACAATGCCGAAAAGGCCCCGCTGCACGTCTATTTCCTGCAAGACTATGAACCGATGTTCTTCCCGATGGGAACGGACTATGTCCGCGCCTGCGAAACCTATCGGTTTGGCTTCTATCCCATCACGTCGGGGCCATGGCCGCTCCGGATGCTGGAGAAGGAATGGGGAGTCGAGCATGGCGCCTTCTTCCGATTCCCGATCGATCGCGGCATCTATCACGCGCCAGCCTTGCCCAGGTCGAATCCGAGCAAGAGGATCGCGTATTTCGCACGTCCGGACATGCCGCGCCGTTGCTACCCGCTTGGCGTTTCCGCGCTGGAGATCGTCAAGCGCGAGCGCCCGGACGTTGAGATCCTGTTCTACGGCGACAAATCCGAGAAATTCCAGCACGTCCCGTTCGAATTCACCAATGTCGGGATGACCCCGCAGATCAGCGATCTGGGCGACCTGTATCGGTCGGTGGATGTCGGGGTTTGTTTCTCAACCACCAATCCTTCGCTGGTGCCGTTCGAGATGATGGCGTGCGGGCTTCCCGTCGTCGATCTCGACGTGAACGGTAACGAAGTCAGCTATGGCGGGCGGGAAAATTGCATGCTTGCCGCCGCCAGCCCTCGCGATATCGCCGACAAGATCTACGCTATTCTCGATGATCCGGAAAAGGCTGCAGATCTCGCCGGGCGTGGGATCGAATATGCGAGGGAATTTCCGACCGAGGTCGAAATGGTGCGTTTGATCGAAGGCTATATGGTCGATGAGTTCGAGCGCATGACAAATATGCGAAATTTTCCAAATTCGAAGACAAACTTTTGAGTAAAATAGAATTTGTTCTATTACAAATGAGCAGAATAGATGTATCGCTATAATGGCGTCGTAGTTTGTTCGACTCCTCTAAAGGACGTATCTTAACTTTCGGAGATGATCGATTCAATCACCTTCTTGGCGAAAGTGATCGGATCCCGTTGGCTAGATATCTTGGATAAGAGCGGAGAAAAAATCTTGTTGAAAATGGCACGCAATCTGCTGAATCGGGCAGATATCAGTGAAATAAGGCACAATCCTTTCCTGGAATCAATTCCCAACGCAGTTAAGAAAGATCGTTGCGGTGTATGCCACTCAACTGGTCTCGTTAAATATCTCGAGTGCAGGAGCCTGGATTCTGGTTATGCACCATTGTATATGTGTAAAAGCTGCCTTTGTTTATATAATGCGACGGCAGAATTTAACGAGATGGATGTCGTTGAGTGGCAGAAGCGTTGGGCTGAAGATCCGGAATTCTATAAAGTTCCCACAGGCGATGAATTTGTAGCTCTCGTCGACAGAGCAGCTCCAACATTTGAGTGGTTGGAAAACGACTTGGGGGTCAGATTTTCCGGCTCTTACATGGAGATCGGGGCGGGTAGCGGCATCATGGCAGCGTCCGCGTTACGTTTCTTCAGTGATGTCTACGTTCTAGATCATGTGCATGATCGGTTGTTAAAAGTACGCGAAATTGTGGGCGAAAGATATCATGTCATAGACTATGATGATGGACTAAATATCAAGGTAGACACTGTACTTATATGGCATGCAATGGAGCATTTTCTGAATCCTGGCGGCGTGTTCGCATTTGGTGCTGGCCAGCTTAAGAAAAAAGGGTACTTTTTAATGCAAGTTCCGGTGCTTACCGAAGAGCACGTCTATCCAGGGCACTATTATTTTTATAACGAGCTGGTTTTTAAGAGGTTGGCCGAACAAAATGGCCTTTCCATATTAAATTTTTACTACGATCATGCGATGAATGCGATGACTGCGGTTTTACGCAAGAATTAATCGTGTCGTGACGGCCTATGGCGTTAACCATGGGTGTTAGTGGACGTTTCGGCAGATTCCGCTGCTGTAGTGGATAAGGTCTTTACCCTCTGTCGCTTTTCCGGGCGCAAATCACAACTGCGTCAATGTGTATCCAGTTCGGCACCCCACGTAAGATTTACGGGAGCCGCTTTTGCGCTCGAGGTGAGCTTGATCGTGTATTGCTGCCCGGCGATCACATTTGCACTATGAGTTTTGTCGGAGCATGACGTGGCCGCGTCCGAAATTGTGCAGCTCAAAGCGGTTGACGATATGTTCGTTGCGAAGGTGATCGTATATTGCTGGCCGGTTCCGGCAGCAGTGTTGGTAACTACGAAAAGATTCTTAATGGTGGCGTCAAGTGGTGCTACGGCTGCGCACAAGCCGAAGGTGGGGTTGACGCAATTTAGGATGTAGGTCGTGGCGCCGCCAAGTATCGCTATTGCTCCATTGTTACCGCCGATGAAGCTTGGCGCACTGCCTGCGGTAACATTTCCGCTCGCGTCCGTTGTCAGGACGCCACGGCCATATTGAGGAAGCTGAAGCGAGCCTGAGCTTGAGAGTACGAGATGGTTCGCAACTCCGCTCTGCGCCTTGATCGCAAAGCCATTCGTTCCTTCATTCGCGATAAGGTAATCGGATGCATTATAGATTGAAGCAGAATTTGCGCCGGATCCCTTAAAGATTGCACCTCCGGCAGCGCCATTTGGAAATATAACGCATCCCTCAACGACCGATCCCGGGGCACACTGGAGGCCGACGGCCCACGTCCCTCCGGAGTCTCTGTTGATGGATATCGCGCTGGATGGATTTGCGACGGTCCAATTGTTGACGATAAGGCCAGCCGATGCCCCGTTCAAACTCGTGCCGGATCCCGGTTGTATGTCTATTTCGAGCCCGGTTGCTTGGACATTGCTTAAATTCTGATCCGTTGTTGCAACGATATTACTACCAAAAATAACGCTGTTATTCTTTTTGGCCCATCCCCAGGACATATTTCCGACGACTTGCTGAGGAGAGCCGTTATTAATCGCCAGAGACCAAGTGGCTGCCGATCCGGCATTTCCTTTTCCTGTGTCGGCTGGAGTGAATGTTCTAGCCCACCCTTGTCCAATATAGACGTTGTCGTCAAAAAAACCTCCGACAACTGAGATATCGGTGGAACCTTGCCGCCAAGCCGAGTCCACTTGGGCGGTGCTGCCTGCGGTTGGTGAGGCGGGGCCAGCCGTTAGGACGTCGTCCGCTCTCGATATAGTGTACGTTGGTCCAGGGACCGTTTGGCCGAAGCACACTGAAGGGGTGATGAAGAAAAGTGCAGCGAGTGTCTTGTATTTCATGACAATTCTCTCTGTATAAGAAGCATCTCAACCTCATTATCTGCGGCTCGCATTGTTCTACAATCTAGGGTCCGGACCCATGAACGGGATTCCCAAGCGAAGGGACGATTCAAGGCTTCCGGTTAGGAGGCTTGGAGATCGCAGATTCTTCCGGTTTCGAATGCGCAGCTGTCGCGGATCGCGCCCGCCCAAACGGCATCGCAAGGTCGTCGAACGCGTATTCTGTCGCTTCAAGGGACCGGCGTGGCGTCGCCATAGGCCTTGAACCGCAACGTCAGACCTACTTGGCCGCCATGTGGCGGCCCTAACGAGCCTAGACCTTAGTAAAACTGGCACCGTAATCGCCATAAGCGAATATGGAAATTTTGGGGAATTTTGCTTGTATGTCAATCTTCGTGCTAGAAAATACATGGGGCACAATCACTATCCATGCATAGTCTACAAGGCCGGCGATCAATGAGAGGCGAGCATGCCTGGCGGCGGCCCGGCGCAGCGCGCATTAGGGGATGATCATGCGTTCCAGATATGTGGCATCAGGTTGCTTGATATTGATATTCGGGACGCTGGCGGGATGCGGCGGCGACGGCGCGCCAGTGGTCACTGTGCCAGGCGGGGGGAGTCCTACCCCCACCCCCACCCCCACCCCTACGCCTGCCGCAACATTGCCGGTTACGCTGTCGGCCTCGTCGGCGACTGTAACCGTGGATGAAGGACAGGCCGCTACCTTTGGGTTCACAGCGACTTATACCGGCAGCAGCTCACAACCGGTCGTCGCCGACGTTACAATTGGCAGTAAGCGCTATGTGCTCGACGCCCCCCCCACAGCATCCGGCACCAGCTTCCCTGTTGCGCTGAAACTGCCGCCGTTCAGTCCGGGCGGGCAGGAAGCGAGTACAGTAACGTTTCGCCTATGCACGTCCGCGGATTGCGCCACTGTCTATCCCGGTTCGACAGCTTCTTTTGCGGTGTCTCTGGATGTGCGGTTGAAGGATTGGGGAACCTTTCAACGCGATGCGGCGCATACCGGCTATGTCGCGGTAAAATACAAGACCACCGATTTCACTACAGCATGGAGTATGACGGACTATTCGTCGGCGGGTTACATCCCGACTCCAATCGCGGCTCGGCGCGGCAGGGTATTCGTCAACATCCAGACTCAAAACGCATCGGGAAATCCTCGGACGCTCGCGATAAATTCGCTGTCGGGCACGCAGGACTGGGCGTTCGATACCACTCAGGGCTATGTCAGCCCGCCCAGCTACGCCAATGGTCGCCTGATCCATGCGGCGAGGAACTTGACCATATTTGGCACTGTCTCGATGTATGTGCTGGGCGCCGATGGCGGCAACCGTCAGCGCGAGCTACCCATTGCCGGCCGGTTCGCGGCCGACGGCACTCCGATGGCGCTCGACGATAACGTGTACTACGCGACGGAAGGGTATTATGCCGGTGGCCAAGACGGCAATGTGATCTACAGCTACGATGCCGCCACCGGCGCGCGCCAATGGCTTGGCCAACCATTTCCATCGGGAAGTGGGATTGTTCGGGAAGGAGAAAGCGTCGCGGCGGACGGAAAGTTCGTCTATTTCTTCAGCGCCGGCTCTCTGTTCGCCTTGTCGCGGACCACTGGAGCGATCGTCCATGCGATCCAAAACCCGTTCGTTTCCTCGGGCGGTCCCAACTCTTATTATGGCGGCCCCATCCTCGACGGCACTGGGCGCGTGTTCACCTTCTCCGACTACAGGGCCAAAGGGCAAGTATTGCCGTTGGTCGCGTTCTCGATCAACAGCGATTCGGTGCTCTGGCACAGCAGCCGGAGTTATGCGGGGGAGCCGGCGCTACGCGACGGAAAGCTGTACGCGATCCGCGCGAACAGCGCGGTCGTGGACATAATCGACACGACGAACGGATCGGTCACGGCATCGATCGACCTTGGGGCCGACAAGGGGATTCTGACCAGCAACGTGGTGGTCACCGGCAGCCATTTGTTCGTCGCCAGCGATACCACGACATACGCCGTCGACCTCGAACAGTCGGGAAATCCGACGGTATGGTCGGCGCCGCATGGAGGTCCGCTTGCGATCACACCCGACAACCTTCTGGTCGTTTCCGCGTCGGGAGGGATTTACGCATATCGCCTTGCCTGAGTGCGCGAAAGAAAAACGGCTGCTCCGCAACTCAGGATAGGCCACTGCCTGAACTGAAAATACCTCGGTGAATCCGGACCCTTATCCGCGCTGACCGTGAATGGTGGAGGCCGTTCACCTAAAACCGAAAATACATCGCAGAGATTGAGGCGTCGTCTATTAGCGCGGCGGTGGCACTTGCCAAGGGTTGGCCTCCGCCGACAAGCGGATGTGGCGACAGATGTCGGCTATCTTTGGCACGACATATCCGTCGAAACTGCAATCTTCTCGCGTCCAGAGCGGATTATAGCCGGGATCAGCTATCGCCGCGTCGCCCCAACGGGCAAGGAAGATATCGAGTTCGCGTCTCACCCGTCGCCGCTTGGCGCGGCTGCGATTGAAGCCGCGCGAAACTGATTCGTGGTGCAGCGCGGTGATCGCGCCGGTATAGATCACTGCCTTGCCCATCGCTCGCACCCTTAGGCACATGTCGAGGTCGGCAAAATCTATCGCTAGGCGCGCGTCGTCGAATCCGCCTATCTCCTCGAACAGGTCCCGTCGCGTCGCTATGAACGCGCCGGTGACAGCCGCGGCCTGCCGCGTGGCGGCCCAGCGACCGGCCGGCCCGTCGCAGACCGAGGAAATCCAGCGGCCTTCGTGCTGTGGTCCGTCGCCCATGCCAAACACAAAACCCGCATGCTGTATCGTACCATCGGGGTAGATCATGCGAACGCCGACGACGCCGTTGAGCGGGTCATTCAGCAAGTCGGCCAGGATATTGTCCCAAGCCGGCGTGAGCATCTCGGTGTCGTCGTTGAGGAACAGGAAGTGATCGCCTTCGGCGGCGGCCGCTCCGAGGTTGTTCGCGCGAGACCAATTGAAGGGGGCTACAAAGGGCACGACGCGTGTTCTCGGCCGCGCGGCGAGCTGGCTGAGCAGCGCAACCGTCTCGGGGCGCACGCTGCCATTGTCGACGATCACGAGTTCAACGCGATCGGGGCGCGCCGCTGTCGCGAGCAGCGTTTCGACACAGCGTTCGAGCAAGGCAGGATTATCGCGCGTGGGAATGATTACGGATATGCGCTGTTGGTTTGGTGTCGTCTCTGGCTGCAGTCGTTTTTCGGGGTTCGGGGGTAAGGTCCCGAGAACCAGCGGTATGTGCGCCAGGCGCTGATCCGTCCCAGCGGTGAAGCGTTGCGCTTTCAATCGCGGGCCGTATCCGGGCTGTGAGAACCAAATCCTGTCGGCCATGGAGTATAAGGTTGGCGCCCCTCTTACCCGAACGCCGTTGGTATCCAGGACGAACTGGTCATGATCGCTATAGATCACATCTGCCTCGGTCGTACTGGCCGCCCAGGCGATCCATCCGAGCGCCTGGGGATGGAGCTCGGTACCCGCCTCAATCATCAAGTCCCAAGTGCGCGGTTCAACTGCGCAGTGGCCGCCTCGGTCTGTAACGCTCGCTGTCCAATGCGCGTAACGTTGCATCCGAAGGCTGCGCAATGTCACCTCGGTCGCCCCGGTCGCCTCGGGGCAATCCGGGAGCCCGGCGATGTGCACGCGGAGCGCGGGCGCGGGCAATGCCTCGGGAGCTTCCAGGTCAGTCAACAGTCTCGCAAATGCGGGATAGTCGGCGAGTGCGTGGATATGGGGCCGCGTGTTGGGCGCGGCGTCGCGCGCGCCGTACCGGCAAAGCTGCGCGCCAGCGGCGCGAGTTGCGCCAAGGGACGACGCTTTTTTGAGCGCCGTGATCGCATCGGCGCGCCGACCGGCGCCACGACAGGCTCGACCAAGGGCGAGATAGGCCTGGGGACTGGTCGGCCTCAAGCGGCTTGCCTGCGCAAAACAGTCGATGCTCTCCTCATAGCGCTCGCTCAGGCGCAATGCGGTGCCTAGGGCGATCGCGACCCAATACCGGCTTGTATGTGCGGCCCCAATGTCGAGCAGGCACTCCGCAACGGCAGACCAATGCCGTGGTTCCATCGTCGCCCAGGCTCTCGCCGCTTGAAATGGCAGCGCGGCCACACTTGCGAAGGCTGCGAGCGACCGCGGCAGACCTTTAGGCACGCTCACTGAAGATGGATGGCCCGGTGGTAGAATTCGTACGCCTCGTCCGCGTCGTCGAAGCTGGAGAGATGGCCCTGCGACAGAACGCACAATTTCGAGCAATGCTCACGCACATATCCCATATCGTGCGATACGATGATCAACGCACGATCGGCGCGTTTATCGAACAGCTCGCGCTGGCACTTCTCGTGAAAGCGCGCGTCGCCCACCGAAACGACCTCGTCGATCAGGAAACAGTCGAATTCGATCAGCATCGACAGCGCGAAGGCGAGGCGAGCACGCATACCCGAGGAATAGATACGCATGGGCTCGCGCAGATAGCTACCCAACTCGGAGAATTCCTGAACATATTCAACCTTGTCAGTAGGATCGATCCCATAGATCCGACAGATGAACCGCAGATTGTCGTAGCCGGTCAGCGTCGTCTGGAATGCTCCGCCGAAGGCGAGGGGCCATGACACCGACATTGTCCGTTCGATACTGCCCGAGGTCGGGCGCTCGGCACCGCTGAGCAGGCGGATCATGGTCGACTTGCCGGCACCGTTGCGGCCAAGGATGCCGACCTTCTGGCCGCGCTCGACCGTAACGTTCACGTTCTTCAGGACTTCGTGCTGGCCCTGCGAGGTATGATAGCTCTTGCAGATATCATGCAGCCGGATCATTCGGGAGTAACCTCGCGACTGATCTTGAGCATTTTGGCGAGGCCGAGCACGGTCAATACCAAGTTTGCCTCAGCCATATACGCCATATCGTAATGCGATACGATGACCGAGCCGAAGAAGCCCTCGCGTATATACTCCACCCCATTGATCATCGGAAGCCAGAGGATCGCGTCTTGCCCCTCCTTAGGGAGGGTATCGACGATGAAGCCAGCGCCCGACAACGGCATGATTATGTAGGCAAGAGGGTGCCAGAGCTTCTCGATGATCTCGTAATCTTCGGCGAGTGCGCCCAGGAGAATCGCGAGCGCGCAACCGAACCATGTCAGCATCAGCCAACCCTCGATGACCTTCAGCAGGTCTTCGGGCAGCGACATCCAGTCGAACGTCGCGAAGATGATCGTCAATGCGATGAACGATATCGTGGCGCCCATGAATTCGATCAGCAACCGCGAGACAAAGACGTCGATCACCTTGACTTGACGGTGATACATCAGTGAAAGATTGGGCTGCACCGATCCGATCAGCCGCCCTGGCATGTTGCGCCAGAGCAGGATGCTCGAATAGCCGGTGACGGCGAAAGCCGTGATCGGCAGGGCGCTCACGTGGTTCAGCTTGAGGCCACCCCAAAGCAGCGTGACGGCGAGTGTGAACAGCATAGGCTCGACGAAAAGCCACAGGAAGCCAATATTGTGTCGGCCATAGCGTGTGATCACCTCGCGCATCATCAGCGCATAGATCACCCGGCCCTGAACCCTGAGCGCCTCGAAGATCGACGGTACGGCGGGGGACGGCGTGTTCATTGCGCGTGCTCTTTGATCCCGGCGAACAGCATGCTGAGTACAGCCCAGGCAATGAAGCTGAACATCAGGGTCGAGAGGATTCCCCGCCAGCGGCGTGGCTCGATTGGATAATCAGGCAGGTTCGGCTGCACGATCCGCTCGACATAAGCGTGTTTGCGAAGCGCCTCGTTTTCAGCATCCTGAAGCGACGCCATTGCCGCCGCGAGTTGTTTGTCGGCAAACTGGCTTTCGAGTGCTAGGCGCTGATATCGAGCCGCCGTGCTGGATAGCGAACGCGATCCGCCGGCCACGGCACCGAGTTGCTCTTTGATGGCGGCCTCCAGCCCATGGATCTGCGCCTGGAGAACCTCGACCTGCGAATTCTCGGGCGCAATGGTGCGCAATTGCTGGAGCTGGGTGCGCGCCGCGATGAGTTCGTCCTGCAGCTTGGAGATCATCTGAATCTGAACGGTCGCCTGCTTCTCCGGGTCGAGCACACCTTCGCGGTTCCGGAAAGCCGAGAGGCCGAGTGCTGCGACACGCGCTCTTTCCTTGGCGTCCTCGACCTCCTTGAAAGCCGTTTGGATCAGATCCTGCCTGGCGCGATCGTTGAGGCGATTGACCGTTGCTTCGGCCATATCGAGCAGCTGCCGATTGAACCTAGCGGCATCTTCGGGCCGGAAGGCGCGCACTGAAAGCGTCGTGATCGACGACGTCGCGTCATGATCCGCATGCACCTTGCCCGTATAATAGCTGAACATGCCCTCGAACGACTTCGAGAAGCCGAACGGGTTCAACCGATCGAAGACCGAGATTGAGCCCGCGCTATAGGCGTTACGAAAACTGCCGTCCTTGTCGAGAGCCCGCAACGCATCCCGCGAAAGCACGAATTGCTGCGCTGCGAAGACCTCGTCCCCCGCAGTCGAAACGCCCACTCCCTTCAGCAATACGCCGAAGCTGCTGGCTGCGGGTTTATCCGGGCTGCGAACGACGAAGCGAGATTCCGAAACATAGACGTCGGACGCCAACAGACCGAAATAAAGGATGGAAAGCAGCGTCGGTACGACGACCACGATCAGGAAGAGGCGATCGATTCGGCTGGCCCGTCGCGTCAGCGTGTCACGAAAACTCATAATTCCAGATCAGTTCTTTTCTTGCGGTTTGAGATGAGCACGCGACAGAAACCGCATTGAATACGGGGCGATGAAACTGGGCGGCAACACATTCGTCAGAATCGCGTCAAACGCTAGGGTGCCACAGCAGCCGCCGTAGCGACCGGCAACACGGCGGAATAGAGCACGCTGATAAACTTCTGGATATCCGCGAGCGGCGCGTTCGATACGTAGAGCACGTCCTTGTTCCGTATCGGAAAGGATTGCGAAATGAACAGCGATGCCGGATCGCTCAAATCGACCCGATAAATCACCGGGACTTTGCCGTCAGGTGTCAAATGGGCGGTTTGTACCGTAGCCGTGGGGAGCGCCGCAGGATCCTCGAACCGGAAGATGAAGACGCCCTTCACGTTGGCCCGCGCATCTTGCAGGCCGGAGACACGGCCGAGCGCCTGCGATAGGGTGATACCGGTCGCTTCGAATGGCAATTCCTCGTTGCGTCCGGTCGCACCGAGCGCGACGAAACTGTAAGGCTGGAAGAGCGCGGCGACTACGTCGTCGGGTCGCAAGATGATGTTCTGCCGCGGATCACGAATGATCGTGTCGAGCGGCATCGAAACCACTTTCGCCCCCCGTGTGATCTGGATCGAGGTCTTGTTGAGCGGTTGCTTCACGCCGCCGACGCTCGCCAGCACATCAAGTAGGCGCTCGCCCTTCGTGGTCAGCGGAACGCGCGTGCTGCCGGCGACGTCGCCCACCACCGTCACTGCGCTGGATACGTTGCGCACGACCCGCACGATCACCTGTGGCTGATGGGCCTTGCCGATCAGCCGCCGGGCGATCTCGCGTTCGATATCGGTCGGCGTGCGGCCGACGGCGTTCACGGCACCGACGAACGGCACGATCACCTGACCTTCGGCGTTGATCATCTGCTCGGGAATTGATGTGCCGCGCGCGGTGGAACTTGACGACGTCAACCGGGGATCTCCGCCGGTCATGCCGAACAGCGCCGCGGGCGGGGCTTCCCAGATCGCGATATCAAGCACGTCGCCGGCACCGATGATGGCGCCGATCGGCTTGCCCGGGCCTAGCGTATCGGAGAACTGGCTCGCATGGCTGGCGTTGATCAGGCCGCGTGCGATGTCGTCGGTCACGTCGACGACCGCGATCTTTGAATTGCCCAGCGCGGACGAATTGGCGTGCCATACCGCGCGCGAACTCGGGCCTCCGCCGGGCGCAATCGCGCAGCCAGAGGTCAGCAAGCAGACTATCGCTACGCCGAGACGCGTAAAAGCCTTTCGCCGCGGCGGGCTACCGAAATTTAATACCGAAAAACAACGCAAAATCTATCTCTGCCCTTTTTGGCCGGGGGGCACATCTCGGCGCCGCGATAGCGATCCGCCGCACCCAATGCAATGGTCGAGCCCCCCGTCGTCGCCATAGGTGCGACGATCCGAGCCGGTGGGTTTCGTCGGCCTGACGCCCGGTACGAGCGGCGGTTGCTGGCCGGTGAAGGGCTGGTTATCAGGGGTACGCTGCAGGCGCCGCGGAGCAAGAATGGGAAACGCTCCGTCGAGCGCCGGACCTGAGCGATCGGTGAAATAATCCGACGGCATATTCAGATCGAAATGATGGAGAAGAGTTCGCTATGAAAGGAATAATATTGGCCGGAGGTTCGGGCACGCGACTCCATCCCATGACGTTGGTGACATCGAAGCAGCTCATGCCCGTCTATGACAAGCCGATGATCTATTATCCACTGTCCACGCTCATGCTCGCCGGAATTCGCGAAATCCTAGTGATCTCGACCGAACGCGACACGCCGCGCTTTCAGGAGTTGCTGGGCGACGGGGCGCGATGGGGCCTGTCGCTGAGCTATGCCGTGCAGCCCAGCCCAGATGGCCTGGCGCAGGCCTATATCATCGGTGCCGATTTTGTGGCCGGCGAGCAGTCGGGCCTGATCCTGGGCGACAACATCTTCTTCGGCCACGGCATGGACCAACTGTTCGATTCAGCCAAAACGCGCACTCAGGGAGCCACGGTATTCGCCTATCACGTGATTGACCCGGAACGTTACGGGGTGGTCGAATTCGACGCCGCCATGCGCGCGCAGTCGATCGAGGAAAAACCGCACGCGCCAAAGTCCAACTGGGCCGTCACAGGCCTTTATTTCTATGACGAGCACGTGGTGGACATTGCCGCCAACCTCAAGCCTTCCGCGCGCGGCGAACTTGAGATTACCGACGTCAATCGAATTTACCTCGAGCGCGGCGAACTCGCCGTCGAGATCATGGGCCGGGGTTTCGCATGGCTAGATACGGGCACGCCAGACAGCCTGCTCGAAGCGGCCGAGTTCGTTCGCACGGTCGAAAAGCGCCAGGGTCTGCGGATTTCGAGCCCTGAAGAGATCGCGTTTCGAATGGGCTTTATCGACCAGGCACAGCTTATCAGACTGGCAAGCGACCTCGGAAAGTCGCGATACGGACAACATCTGCGGATGGTGGCGGAAGGCGGTCACTGATTGCGCAATCCCAGTCGAAGAAATCCGGCGAGGCATGCAAAAAGGCTCAATCCCGAACCAACCTGCCCTTCGTAGGCAGGGGCGAACCCGTTTGCGCGACCGAGCGCGGCTTCAACGGGCTTGCCGCCTCTAGCCGGGCGATCACGCCCTCGGTGACCTTGGCGAGTGCCTCCTCGGAGAAGAACCCACCCGCCACGAGACACCGATCGATCAACACGCGGCGAAAAGCCGCGAAGGTTTCGGTATCCGGCTTGCCTGGATCACGCCAGAAATCGTCAAGGCCTCCCTGAAAAGTGATGCCCTCGATATCGTAGACCGCCTGGCCGAGCGTGATCACCGGCACATCGAGCGCCAGCGCCAGCGTGCCGCTGGTGCTGTTGATGGTTACCATGCCTTTGGAGCGTTGCGCGACCGGTACGATATCGCCGCTTTCGAGGTAATCGACCCGGTCGGCGACGCCGTGGAGTGCGGCCAGTGTTTCTGTTTCAAGGCGCCAGTCGCGCACGCCGTTATCGAGCGGATGCTCCTTCACCACAAGCCGGAGATCCGCAGGGGCGTTGGCCGCGAACGAGGTGATCACCATGCGTAGCGCGTCGGCAATGCCGGCAAAGGAGGAATGCAGTCGTATCTGGGCATCGGAATCGAGCTGCAACGGGAAAATCACATAAGGGTCGCCGCTTGCCTCGAGGCCGGCAAGCACCTCTTGTGTCCGTGCGGCCGCAACCTTGCGCCGCATCAGCTTACGCGTCCAGCCCATACCCTCGACCAGTGGGTGCCAAGGCCGATGATTCTCCCAATAGGGGTAGCGCCACCGCGTGAGCACGTCGGCAACGTTATAGATGAGACCCTCCGTGGCACGGCGGCGGAACGAAGACGGCACCGGATGGTGTTGGGGAGCCGGTGGCAAAGCGGCCGCCTGCGCGCGATACCAGGCTGGATCGCGCGGCAAGGTCGAATGACCGTTGACGCCGCCAAGTTCGAGCGTGACCCAATCGGGGCGGATATAGCCCTCCTCGAACACATGGACGGGAACATGCAGATCACGGCAGACGCTGATCGCTGCCATATGCATCGGACGGCAATCTCCGAAGAGAACGACGTCGGTGATCTGACGATCGGCGATCAGCGAGGCAAGCGCTGCCGGCCATTCAGCGGGCGAACCACGATAGTCGATTCCGTTGGGTAACCCCCAGAAAAACCGATCACCCCCATTGAAGTTGACCTTGTGTACGCCGTAACCGTCGCGCCGCAACGCCTGTCCGAGGCGGCGGAACAGCGGCCCCATCAGGCCCTGCAACAGCAGGACGTTACGTCGGGCAAGCGGCCGCGCCTCGCCGGGGGCCGCGACCTGCGGCATCACTTCCGGGCCGCCGGTAAACATTTCTGGCATTAGTACTTTTCTCTTCCGAACCGGCAGCGACCCCTCACGTGCCGATCCCGCGGATATAGATGGCGGCGCCTATTTCCAAGTCGTGTCTCGACCAACCGAGGCCGTGACAGGCGCCGGGCTGCCCGCTATGGACAAATCACCCTTCTGTAACCGCTGCCGGACGGCGTGGCTCAATCGAGACTGACGGCGCGACCATCCTGTGACGAACGGTTTGATTTCTCTTTTGGCGATGTTGGCGGCATCGTTGTTGTTGGACGCGACCGTACGTCCGCGCTCGGGTGGCCTACGACATTGGCAAGGAGTCTTGCTTCACCTGCTGGTCGTGACGGGCGTGTTCGCGCTGTGGTTGACCGGCTTCGGCAACGCAACGGCCGCGGCAGTCTTGGCGATCGCTGTGATGGCGCTCTTCACGGTCGCCTCCAACGCGAAGTACAAGATGCTGGGCGAGCCACTCGTCTTCTCCGATCTGGCGTTGATCGTCGGGATATTCCGCCACCCGCGCTTCTATTTCACGGCGATCCCGGCGCGTCAGCGCTGGGTAGCGGCTATCGGCGCATTGCTGGCGGTGATCGCGCTACTGCCGCTCATCTCGAGCCGCCCGCAGCCCCATTTGGTTGGAGCCGGGCTATTACTGTTGGCGAGCGGTGCCTTGTGGTTGTTACTGCGCGCCGAATGGTTCGCTTCGTTGGTGACGACGCCCGACCTAGCGGGTGATGTCACCAGATTCGGCTTGATCGCAACGTTGCTCCTCTATTGGCAGCGCTGGCGGCATACGCCCGACCCTCAGCCTTCCTCACCGCTTGCGGCGATCGGCAGCCTCGTGGGTCCAGCAGTTCCCGAATTCATCGTCATCGTCCAATGCGAATCGTTCGCCGACCCCGGCGAGATCACGGGTGAAGCATTGCCGGCACTGCCCGGGCTGGATCGCGCCCGGGCGATCGCTTGGCAGCAGGGCGACCTTCATGTCAGCGGATTCGGTGCGTACACGATGCGTACCGAATATGGCGTGCTGTTCGGGCGCAGCGAAACCGCGCTCGGCTTTCGGCGCTACGATCCCTTCCTGACCGCGCAAAGCGAGGCCTCCTACGCGCTGCCGGCGCGCCTGGCGGGGGCGGGTTATCGAAGCTCGTTCGTCCACCCGCATGACATGCGCTTCTACAGCCGCGATCGCTTGATGCCCGCGATCGGCTTCGATGAGGTGATCGGCGAAGCGGATTTTGCGCCGATGCCTCCGGGCGGCGGTCGTTACGTCGATGACCGGACGCTCGGCGCGACGCTCGTCGATCTGGCGAGCCGGGCCACGACACCGAGGCTGATCTATGCCGTAACGATGGAGAATCACGGCCCGTGGGACAGCGACAATGCGCGGGACGCGACCGGACGGCTGGATGCCTATCTGGGTCGCCTGCGGAGCAGCGACGCTATGTTGGGCGACCTCATCCAATATCTGTCGACTGACGGACGGCCGGCGCTGCTCGTCTTCTTCGGCGATCATCGGCCGAGCATTCCGGGCGTGACCGCTCCGGGCGGCGCGAGGCACACGCCCTATGTCGTCGTGCGGTTCGACGTCGGCGGGCAGATCGTGACTGGCGATTCCGCGGCGGCCGACCTGACGCCGGCGACCTTGCATCATCTGATTCTCCGGTGCGTCCAACCTGATGTCGCGACGCCCGATGCCGCGCTCAATCGCCCGGAGGCGTGAGCGCGAGGAGCAGCCGGTCGCGCAACGCTGGTGGCAGCAAGCGATCGACCCAGCGCATCACGATGAACGGCCAGGGAAAGATTGCGTGCGCCCGTCCACGCGCCGCCGCCCTTGCGATCCGCGCCGCAGCATCCGAGGATTGCAGCGCGAAAGGCCGGGAGCCGGCAGCCTCTGGCCCGCCTGGGGTATCGATGAACCCGGGCGAAACCAGCGTTACGCCGACGCCATATTGCTTCAAACCCAGCCGCAAAGCCTGGGCAAAATGTGCGATCCCAGCCTTCGATCCGGCATAGGCGGCGGCAAAGGGCAATGCGTGAAACCCAGCTGCCGACCCGACCAGCACGATCCGGCCTCCGCCACGTCGCGCCATACGATCCCCCATCGCAGCCGCGAGCGCAGCAGCAGCGACAAAGTTCACCAATCCCAAGCGGGCGACTTGCGCCGCATCCTCGACCAGGTCGCCAGGCGCTCGTGTGTCGCCCCTTCCGGCAACGAACAGCGCCAGATCGATCGCGCTCGCGTCGTCATCTTGCTCGATCGCAGCGATCGCGGCCGCGCTGTCCGACAGGTCAAGCGAGCGAACCGCAACTTCTGCCCCCGCCCCGCGGCAACTCGCCGCGACCGCATCCAGCCGTTGGCGATCGCGGCCCCATAGCAGCAGGGTGAGACCGGGCGCGGCATAATGACGCGCCAGCGCCGCTCCCAACCCGCTCGAGGCGCCGGTGATCAGGATTCGATTCGGTAATTGCCCCTTCATGGGTGGGTCCTATGACCCTTCCGTCGCGGGCATTCCAGGCGGTCCGCCCCTGTTTCGACCATAACGGCGGCTTTTTGCTGCATTGCAACTTGACGGGCGTCGGCGCGGTGGTCATGCCCGGGGAATCGAAGGGAAAAACGACTGTTCGATATGAAGTACGGGTCCACTTCGCCGCGTATCAGGTTGTTTCGTAACGATTTGATGGAGCAGCTAACGCTGGTGTCGCCGCCGGTGTTCGCGCTGATATGGACGGCGTTCCTCGCTGTTGCCGTCTATGCCAGCTGGGGCGTGGCAAGCCTTCCGGTTTCGATCGTGCTCGTCTCGCTCGGGATGCTGACCTGGACGCTGTTCGAATATGCGATGCACCGCTTCGTCTTTCATTTGAAGCCGAGATCAGCGGTGGGCCGCGCGTTCATCTTCCTCGCGCACGGTAACCACCATGCGGCGCCCGGCGATCGCTATCGCAACATCATGCCGCCGCTGGTGAGCGTGGTCATATCGGCGATGATCTGGGCTGCGTTATGGCTGATGCTCGGGCCGATCGGGTCGGTATTCTATCTCGGCTTCGGGATCGGCTACGTCGTGTACGACACGATCCATTATGCCTGCCATCAATTGCCGATGCGCAGCCCCTTGCTGCGCCATTTGCGTCGCCACCACATCCGGCACCACCATGCCAGGCAGGAAGGTAATTATGCGATTACCGCCACCTTCTGGGATCGCCTGTTCCGAACCGAAATTGCCGCCAAGCGGCGTTAGAGTTTGTTTCAGCGAAGCTGAAACGATTGCGATGAAAGCCATGGCGGCGCGGTCATAGCCGCAGCTCGTCGATGGCCTCGCGGACGATCGCGATATGGTCTTGCCAGGACGGCGGCCGCCACTCCATCAGGCGCTGATTTTGCGCCGCGTGAAGCGGCCCCGCGCGGAAATGATCGAGGATGTGCGCGGTCCAGCCTGGCCCGTCGAGCGGATCGAGAAAATCGGGCACATCCCCTCCCGCCTCGCGCAGTGCGGGAAGGTCGCTGCAGATCACCGGAGTTCCCACCGCCAGCGCCTCGGTGACCGGCATGCCATAGCCTTCCGCGAACGATGGCAGGAGCAGCGCACGCGCACCGCGCAGCAATGTTTGCATCCGCTGATCCGAGCAGCCGTTGAGTTCCTCGACATGCCCGCGTAGCGCCGGACAGCGCTCGAGCATGTCGATCACCTGCTCATTCTCCCAACCGCGGCGGCCGACAATGATCAGGCGGGGAACGGCGTCGCCGGGAAGCTTGTCGGCCATCGCCCGCCATAGATTGAGCAGCAGCAGATGGTTCTTGCGCGGCTCGATCGTGCCGATGCAGACGAAATAGGGCTCGGCTGGTGCGGCCTCCGGCAGGGATGGCGCGGGACCCTCGTGCGTGCCGAGCAGCGCGACGCGCACCTTTACGTTGCGCCCTGCCCGCTCGAGCCAGGGCCGCAGCGAGTCGCCGGTCGCACCCGAATTGACGATGATGCTATTGGCCAGGGCCGCGATTGTTTCGATCCGCCGCTTGTGAAGATCGGCACCATTGGGACGCGCATATTCGGGATATTCGATCGGAATCAGATCGTGGACCAGACACAGGAACCGCGCCTGCTCGCGCGCGAGAATGCGTCGGACGAGCGCGGGTCGCGTGAGATGATGCGGCGAGGCCTGGACATAGACGCTCCCCGCCGCCGCGCGCGGTCGTTCCGGCAGCAGGCCGAGCAACGTCGGCAGAATCTCGAACAGCGAGCGCTGTTCGGCCCCACCCTCTTCCGATTCCCAGCGCTTTTCCAGCGTGTCGAGAAAGCGCAAGACCTTCTCGTTCGAGAGTCGGCCGTAAAAGTCGAATGGATGCACGGCGGCGAACCGCAGGCGATCGCCGAAACGCGCGTGCAGCCCGCGCGCGTAGGCCATCTCCACCCGATCGACGCCGGAGGGTGTGTGATGCCGGGCCCGCGACACCAGCCGCGACAGGTCGAGAATGACGTCGCCGGCCATCAAGCCCACCGCCTCGACAACCGGCCCTGGGTCTGGCGGAGCTTCGTAACCCAGCCCAGCCGGTTATGCGCGGCGCCATCGCCAAACCGCCGGATCAGCACTTCCGGCGTGCATGGCAGGCCCGTCGCCGGGTCGAGATAGCGTGGATAGACGATCAGTACCGCGGCGATCAGTTCGTCGAGCGTCAAGCGCCGACCGCGCCGGTCAGGCACCTCGGCGAGATCGCGCGTCAATCCCCAGCCGGCATAGAAAGGCATTCCATGGCAGGTCACGTCGCGTCGTCGCAGCAGCGCTTCAAAACCGGTGAGCGACGTGAGTACATGGACCGCATCGACCTGATCGAGAAGGGAGGCCATGCCGCCGCCCCGAACGATTCGGTCGGCATGTTCGAGCGCGTCGCTGTCGCGCACCGCGCCCTTGCGATGGCCGGCATCGACGTCCGGATGCGGCCGGAACCAGATTTCCGAGTCCGGTTCGAGCGCGCGCACGCGGCGCACCAGGTCGAGATTGCTCGACAATCCGCCGCCGCCGAGCCGCACCGACATATCGTCCTCGACTTGCCCGGGGACGAGAACCAGGCGACGGCCGATCTGGCGAGGCGGGAAGGCATGCGCGGCGCCATTTCCATATTTGCTGATCCCCGCCGCGACGATGGCCTCGCGCAGCCGTTCGGCACGCGCGAGCAATGCCGGCGGGAAGTCGGCGCCGGCAAGCAAGTCTTCCAGATCACTCGGCCGACTAGGGTCATAATGGATGCCGCGTCGATCGACAGTCACCGATGCAGGCGGCACGAGGTTGCTGCCCAGGCCGACCGAGCGCACGAAGCCATCCTCCACGCGTACCAGCGGGACATGTTTTTCGGTCGCCGACACTGCCATGCCGTCGGACACACGCGACGGCCAGATCGCGACGGCGCCGTCATGCCGGGCGGCAAAGGAAAGCGCGCGGGCCTCGGATCGAAAGAAACGCATGGGGTGCTGGGGCGTCCACAGGAACCGTGCGATCTCGCGCCGCTTCCACCAGCTGAAGCCACATGCCGCGACGATCCGCCGATTGGCGTCAAGCGTCCGGCGCCAGTCTCCCAGCAGGGCTATTGTTTCGTCGATGCCCGCATCCTTCCCATTGAAGGGGTCGCGATACCGCGCGCGCGCGGTATCTTCGGCGACGATCCGGCGCAGCCGCGCGGTATCGTCCGCGGGTGCGCCAAAACGACCGGCGGACAAGAAGTGAATGCGCGCGCCGGCGATCACGGCGATCGCTACCCATTCGTCGTCGCCGTGCGCGATCAACGTCGCCGCGTCGTCGAGCAGCGACCAGGGGTCGATCTCGCAGGTCCCGTCATGGGCCTGGCCAGTATCATCCGCAGGGGATATCCGGACCGCGGCACCGCGCTCCGCCTCCGTCAGCATCGCCTCTGCCTGCTCGACATCGTCGGCGGAACGGCAACGGAGGATCACTGTCGCCCCTGCATCCTCGCCCGGCGATGCCCAAAAGCATCCGCCGATCCGGACGTCGCGGATCGCGGCGAAAAGGCGGTCGATCGCCTCGGACGAAAGTGCGGCCGCAGCGTCGGTTCCCGGCCGCGTAACCGAGGCGCCGATGACGGGGAATGGCGGCGCGCGGAGAAGGGGAATGCTCATCGGCATCGTCTCGGCGGGCGCAGTTCTGGCGATCGTATCACGCGCACCCACGCCTTCGTCGCACCTGGCTGCGGGTCTGTCTCATCGACGGAAGCGAACGGGCACAGCTCATCGCCCGGCTTTCTCTTAATGCCCCTGCCGATGCAAGCCGAGGGTCATGGCCGCCGATCCCACGCGACCAGGCGGAGCTCGTCCTGCTCGCGCACGATCGTCCCATAGGCCCCGGTACGAAGCTTCAGCGACGACAGCGCCGACGCCTGACTGCGCAGCCGCTCGTCGGAAAGCAGGGCGAAACGCGCCGCGCCGTTGCTGGTGACGATCAGGACATGTCCACCGCCGGTCTTCCAGAGATTTTGCCAACCCGCGATCCGGCGGTCCGAATCGACGATCCAGCCGTCGGGCGCCCGCGCCTCTTTGTCCCAGGCGACCAGCGCGTCGTGCCCGATCCTGGCGATGACATCGCTATCGATTAGCCCCTCATCCGGACCATGATCGATTTCCGTCAGCCAATCGACGGATTGGACGACCGGCGCCTGGGGTTGACCAACGAGAATGGCGTCGATCGTCGCCCGCGTCCGCAGCAGCGGCGCCGCCAATGCGCGGTCGAAGACCAGCCCCAGCTCGGCAAAACTCCTGCCTAGCGCCCGCGCCTGATCGAGGCCGCTCGCGACGAGGGGCAAATCGGTCCGCGCTCCGATTCTGCGCGCCTGTTCTCCGGCATCGAACGTATTGCCGTGCCGGACGATCGTGACGATCAGATCCATGACAAATGCGGCTCGCCATGATCGGCGATGAGGCGCTCGGCCATCGCAACGTCGGCCGGGGTGTCGATCCCCGACATGGCATGAGGAAGCGCCGCGACTTCCACCGTGAGGATATCCTCGCCTGATTCGAGGAAACGCAATTGCTCCAGTCCTTCGAGAATTTCGTAAGGCGTCGGAGCCATCGCCTCGAAACGCCCGAGCGCCTCGAGACGATAGGCATATAGGCCGAGATGCCGGAAAACCGGCGACAGCGGACCCTCCTGCCGCAGCTGCGCTTCGCCGCGAATTGCGGGGATCACCGCTTTGGAAAACCACAATGCACGATGGTCCGCACGCCGCACGCAGGTCGTCCCGCTGAACGGCGAGGTATGCTTATGCCGTCGCAATGTATCGAGCGCCTCCCACGACAGGCGAACGATCGGTGTCGCGACGCTTAAGGTCGAACCACGCAGCGCCGCGATCAGCGCAGCGATCGTCGCCGGCTGCACGAAGGGCGCATCGCCCTGCAGGTTGAGCACCACGGACGGCGCAATCTCGCGGTCGCGGGCGACCGCCCAGGCCCGGCCCGACCCCGAGCTGATCGCGGCGTCGGTGACGATCGCGTCACATCCAAGGCTCCGGGCATGATCGAGGATACGCGCATCGTCGGTTGCGACGACGACATCTGCATTGCCGACCCGCCGTGCTCCTTCGCGCGCGACGGCGACGACTCGCTCCAACAGCGTGCGGCCGGCGATTGGGATCAACGGCTTGCCGGGCAAGCGTTGGGACGCGAAGCGAGCCGGAACAACAATCAGCGCGGGCCGCTCGTCCTCAGGCAACGCCGGCACGAAGGATGTCGTGGAGGTGGATCACGCCGACCAGTCGCTCGTCCTTGCACACGAAAAGCGCCGAAACGGCATTCTCGTTGAGGATACGCAGGGCATCCGATGTCAGCGTATCGGGGGACACCGAGATCGGCGTCACGGTCATGTGATCGCGGATATCGTCGCCGAGATGGTTGGCCGTGAAGCTGCGCCGAAGATCGCCGTCGGTAAAGGCGCCGATAAGGCAACCATCATCATCGACCACGGCGGTGCAGCCATGGCGTTTTCGGCTCATCTCGATCGTCGCGTCGACCAGCGTGGCACCGATCCGCACCTTCGGAACATCGTCGTCGCGCGCCATCAACTGTGCGACCGTCGTCAGGCGCGCGCCCAGGCTGCCGCCGGGATGGAATGTCAGGAAATCCGATCTGCTGAAGCCGCGGCGTTCGATCAGCGCCACAGCCAGTGCATCGCCGAGCACCGCCTGAACCGTGGTCGACGATGTCGGTGCCAACTCATTGGGGCACGCCTCTCTAATCTCCGGTACGACAAGACATATGTCGGCGGCACGTCCGGCGGTGCTGTCCGCGAACGCGGTCGCGACAATGAGCTTCACGCCGAAACGGCGGCAATAGGTAATGACGTCGCCGAGCTCGGCCGTTTCGCCCGACCAGCTCAGCGCCAGCACGATGTCGTCCCCGCCGATCATGCCGAGATCGCCGTGGCTCGCTTCGCTGGAATGCATGAAGAGCGCGGGGGTACCGGTCGAGCGCATCGTAGCGGCGACCTTACGGCCCACCAGCCCGCTTTTCCCCATGCCGGTCACGACCAGGCGACCCGACATATCAGCGATCATCGCCACCGCATCGACGAAGCCCGTGCGCAACGGCGGAACTCGTAGTGCCTGAGCGAGAGCCTCAAGTGCCTCAATCTCGATTTGGGTAGTGCGAAGAGCGGAATGGAGGCCTGCTTCGGCCATGAAATTCGCAGCGGGGGCCTGCATAAAATTCCTTAATGCCATACATCGACAACCAGGTCGGCACGCTCTAGTCCGCTATCGCATTGACTTCCAGCGATTATGAAGCGCAGGGCATCGCAAAACGGGCACTCGTCGCCTTAAGCGACCGGCGTATCGCGTGGCAAGCAACTTAAGGGCAAAAATGCAGCTTTGCGGTCAAGAAATTGGTTCAAATCGGCGGCTTTTTTTCATTGCCGGGCCTTGCGTCATCGAAAGTGAGGCTTTCGCGCTGGATACAGCCACGCGACTCGGTGCCATAGCTAAGCGGCTCGGGGTGCTGCTGGTTTACAAAAGCTCGTTCGACAAGGCCAATCGCAGCTCAGGGGCCTCGTTTCGCGGCCCTGGCATCGACGAAGGGCTGCGCATTCTGGAGAAGGTCCGCGCCGAAACCGGCCTCCCCGTCCTGACTGACGTTCATTCGGAGGACCAGGTGAAAGCCGTCGCCCAAGTCGCCGATGTGCTGCAAACGCCCGCTTTCCTTGCGCGTCAAACCGATTTCATCGCGGCTGTCGCTGCGTCGGGCAAGCCAGTCAACATCAAGAAGGGGCAGTTTCTCGCGCCGGGGGACATGGCTCACGTCGTCACCAAGGCGCGCTTGGCCGCGGAGGCTGCCGGCGTTCCGACCGACAATTTCCTGGTGTGCGAGCGCGGCGCGAGCTTCGGGTACAACAACCTCGTGTCCGACATGCGCAGCCTCGCGATCATGCGCGGTACCGAATGCCCAGTGGTGTTCGATGCCACTCATTCGGTACAATTGCCCGGCGGGCAAGGCGACCGCTCGGGCGGTCAGCGCGAATTCGTCCCCGTCCTGGCTCGCGCGGCGGTAGCTGCTGGAATAGCCGGACTGTTCATGGAAACGCATCCCGATCCTGATCGGGCGCTGTCCGACGGACCCAATAGCTGGCCGCTCGATCGGCTGGAACCGCTGCTGCAACGGCTGCTCGCGATCGATGCGGTGGTGAAGGAAGGCCGCCTCGAGGAAGCATCGTAGGCGGAACGCGGTACCGCAGGCAGCGTTCAATCCTCATGTTCGCTCATGTCCCGATCGCGATAGGCGTCCAGCTGATATGCTGGGGAATCGGCCATTTGCTCGGCGCGCCTGCCCGGGCCTCGATCTGGATCGGGTGCTTCGCCGGCGCCGCCGTCTGCATTATGCGCGAGATCACGCAGCGCGAATATCAGTGGATCGAGCAGTTCGGCCACGGCCGCCGCGTCAATATGCCGGGCTATGCTGGCGTCGAAATTTGGCAGTGGAATAGCCATTCGGTTTCGGAAACGATCGTCGCTGTGCTGGCGTGTTTGGTCGTGGCGGTCATCGTGACGAGCCGAACATAGACGGCGCGTCGCCAGCGAAGGCGCGCGCCGGCGCCTTTTGCGGGCGGTACAATACTGGCCAATTGAGCGAAAGCTGGTAACGCTGAGCGGCCGGCGGTAGGTGTCCGGGATGCCAGGGGCAGACGCGTGACGGACTATGTCTTCAAGCCGCACGAAAGGCCGACGCTGCCCGGGTCGCCGGCCAATCCCGATCATCCGACGAACCGCAGGCTGCTCTATTTCCTGATCGGCTGCCTGATCGGCATCACCGGCGGACTGGGCAATGCGCTGGTCACGGTGAACCTCAATTTCGCGCAAGGGACACTCGACCTCTACACCAATGAAAGCGCCTGGCTGACCGGCGCCTATTTCATGACCAACGTCACCGCCAATCTGTTACTGGTCAAATACCGCCAGCAATTCGGGCTGCAGCCGTTCATCCGCTATTCGCTCGTCACTTATGCCGCGACGACGCTGATGCATCTGTTCGTCCACGATTTCTGGAGCTCGGTCGCGGTGCGTGCGATGAGCGGCATCGCGGCGAGCGGCCTGTCGACCTTGACCATCCTCTATTTCTTCCAGTCGCTGCCGGCAGCCAAGCGGCTCGCCGGGGTGATGATCGGAATCTGCATCCCGCAATTGGCGACGCCGATCGCGCGAATCCTGTCGCCGCACCTGCTCGAATGGGGCGATTGGCACAATCTCTACTGGCTGGAATTGGGGCTGGCGCTGGCGACATTGGCGGCAGTGATGAGCCAGCCCCTGCCGCCGAGCGAACGCGAGAAAGTTTTCGAGCCGGCCGATTTTCTGACCTTCGGGCTGCTTGCGCCGGGGCTGTGGCTGCTGATCGCCGTTTTGTCGGAAGGGCGGATCGAATGGTGGACCGACCAGCCCTGGATCGGCTGGGCGCTCGCCGCCAGCATCGCGCTGATCGCCGCCGCGGTGATCGTCGAGCACAATCGCGCCAACCCACTGATCAACACGCACTGGCTGGGCAGCCGAGAGATCGTGCGGCTGATGGTGGTCGCCGCGTCCGTGCGTATCCTGTTGTCCGAACAAGCTTTCGGATCGGTCGGCCTGCTCAATGTGCTGGGACTGATCAACGACCAGATGGTCACCTTGAACTGGATCATCGTGCTCGCCTCGATCGCCGGGCTTGCCACCGCGGTGCTGACCTTCCGGCCGAGCGATGTCGCACTGCCGATCAGCGTCGCGGTGATCCTGATCGTGATCGGCGCCTTCATGGATGCCGACGCCACCAATCTGACCCGGCCGAGCAGCTTTTATGTCAGCCAGGCGCTGATCGGCTTCGCTTCTTTGCTGTTCCTGGCCCAGGCGATGGTCATCGGCATCGCGCGGACCTTGCTCGCCGGCGGCCGCAATTTCGTCAGTTTCGTCGTGCTGTTCGGCTTGAGCCAGAGCGTCGGCGGATTGCTCGGCAGCACCTTGCTCGGCACGTTCCAGGTGATGCGCGAGAAATTCCATTCGCACGAACTGGTCCAGCGCATCGTGGCGACCGATCCCCTGGTCGCGGCACGGCTGCGCGCGGGCGGCGGGGCGATCGCCGGCGTAGTCGGCGATCCGACGTTGCGCAGCGCTCAGGGCGCGGCACTGCTGAGTCAGCAGGTCTCGCGGGAAGCCAATATCCTGGCGTTCAACGACGTTTTCCTGCTGGTCGGGGTGCTTGCCATCCTGATGGCGCTGTGGGGGTTCCTGATCCGTTGGTCGATCCGCCGCCGCGGCGAGGCATCACCGGTTGTGTTGCTCCAGCAGCGGATGCAGGCTCAGGCTCAGGCTCAAAAGGGGCAATGAAATGAGCGATCAGCCGACAGCGGACACGCCTGAAACCGGGCCGCAAGCACCGGCACCGATACCTGCGGTGCCAGAGTCGGCACCGCCCCCACCATCGCCCCCCGAGCCGACGCCCGATCCCCAGATCGACGCGCCGCCATCGAACTGGCGTCCGCCGGCCAAATCGCGCGCGACCGTGGCGGCGATCATCGTGCTCGCACTCTGCGCGATCCTGACGATCCTCTATTCATGGCGGTTGCCGCCGTTCGCCGGATGGTCGGAAAAGACCGACAATGCCTATGTCCGCGGCCGCGTCACGATCATCAGTCCGCAAGTCAGCGGCTATGTCACCCATGTCACCGTCCAGGACTTCGCCGAGGTCAAAGCGGGCCAGGTAATGGCGACGATCGACGACCGCATCTATCGCGCCCGCGTGGCGCAGGCCGAGGCCAATGTGGCGGCGCAGCAAGCGTCGCTGGCCAATTCGGCGCAAGCGCAGCGCTCGCGCGAAGTCGCGACCGAGGCGCAGAATGCCGGCATCGCCAATGCTCAGGCGCAATCGGTCAAGGCGCAGGCCGATATGCGCCGCGCCCGGGCGCTGGTCGCCGACGGATCGATCTCGGCGCGCGAATTCGACCAGACCCGCGCCGCCTTGCTCGCCGCCCAGGCCGGCGTGCGTCAGGCCCAGGCCAGCCGCGCGATCGGCACGCAGGACGTCCGCACCGTCGTCGTCGGACGCGCCGGGCTGGAGGCCGCGGTCGAATCGGCCAAGGCACAGCTTCGCCTGGCGCAGATCGACCTCGACAACACGATCATTCGCGCGCCCGTCGATGGACAATTGTCGGAGATCGGCGTGCGCGATGGCGCCTATGTCACCGCCGGCACACAATTGCTGTCGATCGTGCCGCGCAATGTTTGGGTTGTGGCCAATTATAAGGAAACGCAGACGCGTGACATGGCGGTCGGTCAGCGCGCCACGTTCAAGGTCGACGCGTTGGGTGGCGCGCTCCTCAACGGCCGAATCGAAAGCCTGTCGCCCGCCGCCGGCTCCGAATTCGCAGTGCTCAAGCCCGACAACGCGACCGGCAATTTCGTCAAGGTCGCGCAGCGTATCGCAGTGCGCATCGCAATCGACCCGGGACAGGCCGCGGCGGCGCGGCTGAGGCCCGGCATGTCGGTCGAGGTCAGCATCGACACGCGCGGCGGGCGGCAACGATGAGCATGCGGCTCGCCGCACTGCTGTTGGCGACAGCACTCGCCTCCTGTGCCGGCCCTCCGGTGAGGACCGCCGCGGTGCCGCCGGTGGCGCCGCCGCCAACCTGGCGCACCGATACCGGACCGGTCGCACCGATCGACCGCGCCTGGTGGCAGTCGTTCGGCGATCCGGCGATGACCGCGCTGATCGACAGGGCGCTGGCCAACAACACCGATATCGGCGCCGCAATGGGGCGGGTGCGCGAACTGGAGGCCAATCTGGCGCTCGCGCGCGCGCAATTGCTGCCGACGATCGATGCCAGTCTCAGCGGCGCACGGTCGCGCTCGGTCAACGCGTTCGGCCTGCCGTCGGTGCAGAATGCCGCGCAACCCCAGGTCCAGGCCGCTTACGAAGTCGACCTGTTCGGCCGGCTCGCCGACCAGAAAGCAGCAGCCAGGGACGCCTGGTTCGCCGGCCAGGCGGCGCGCGATTCGGTGCGGCTATCGGTCGCCGCCGCAGTGGCGAGCGGCTATATTTCCCTGCGCGGGCTCGACGCTCGGCTGGAGGTCGCGAAGGCCACCGTCACGGCGCGGGCGGAATCGCTCCGGCTGGCGAGGTCGCGGGTCGGGCGCGGCTATTCGCCCAAGCTCGAGCTCCAGCAGGCGCTGGCCGAATATGACGCCACCGCGCAGATCGTGCCGCAGATCGAGCTCGCCATCGCGCGGACCGAGGATTCGCTCAGCCAGTTGACCGGGGAGACGCCGCAAGCGATCGACCGCGGCCTGCCGCTCGACCGGTTGGCCGTACCGCTTGTTCCCGGCGGACTGCCGTCGGAATTGCTGCGCCGGCGGCCCGACGTGGCGCAAGCCGAATTCCAGCTCGCCGCGTCGGACAAGTCGCTCGCCGCCGCGCGCAAACGCTTCCTGCCGCAAGTCAGGCTCAGCGCCGCCGCCGGCGCCGCCTTTTCCACCCTGCTCAAGGACCCGATCACGATCTGGTCGGTTGGCGGCAGCATCCTGGCCCCGCTTTTCGAGGGCGGCCGGCTGACCGCGCAGGCCGAAGCGGCCGGCGCGCAGCGCGATCAGGCAGCGTTCGGCTATCGCCGCGCCGCGCTGACCGCGTTTCGCGAGGTCGAGGATGCTTTGGCCGGCGCCAAGCGGCTCGACGAGCAAGTGGGGCTTGCCCGCGCGCAGCAGGATGCGCTGGCGGAAGGATTACGGTTGGCGACCAACCGCTATCGCGAAGGCTATTCGCCCTATCTCGAACAGCTCGATGCCCAGCGCGGACTGCTCGGCGCCCAGCTGTCGCTGATCCAGCTTCGTTCCGACGCACTCACCGCGCGTGTCCAGCTGTTCCAGGCGATGGGCGGCGGCTGGCAACACTGCCCAACCGGGGGAGATACCTGCGTGCCGGAGATCACCGGCTATTGATCGCGGCAACACGCGCGTCGCCTCTCCGCCCGGCATAGCGGACGGATAATCCGCAGCTTTTTTCGCCGCCACGGCTTGCCCTTCGATGGCGGTTGCCACCATGCGCGGGGCAATGACGTTCCAGATCGATATGGGGATCGATTCGAGCGGCCGGCCGGCATGCGTCGATCTCGAAGAACTTCTCGCCACCCGTTTGCTCGTCCAGGGCAATTCGGGATCGGGCAAGTCGCATCTGTTGCGCCGCCTGCTCGAAGGCAGCGCGCGGCAGGTGCAGCAGGTCATCGTCGACCCCGAGGGCGACTTCGTCACTTTTGCCGGCCCTTATGGTCACGTCGCGATCGAGGCGGTCGATTATTCGCTGGCCGAGATCACCCGCTTCGCCACGCGCTGCCGCGAGCATCGCACCTCGGTCGTGCTCAGCCTCGAAGGGCTGGAGATGGAAGGGCAGATGCGCTGTGCCGCGACCTTCCTGTCGGCGCTGTTCGATGCCCCGCGCGACTATTGGTACCCGGCGCTGGTGGTGATCGACGAGGCGCAGATCTTCGCGCCGGCTGCCGGGGCTGAAGTCGCCGAGGACGTCCGTCGCGCCTCGCTCGGCGCGATGACCAATTTGATGTCGCGCGGACGCAAGCGCGGGCTGGCCGGGATCATCGCCACGCAACGCTTGGCGAAACTGTCGAAGAACGTCGCCGCCGAGGCGAGCAACTTCCTGATGGGGCGGACCTTCCTCGACATCGACATGGCGCGCGCCGCCGATCTGCTCGGGATGGAGCGGCGCCAGGCCGAGGCGATCCGCGACTTGCCGCGCGGAACTTTCCTCGGGCTCGGCCCGGCGGTCGCGCGCCGCCCGGTGACGATCCGGATCGGCGAGGTCGAGACCAGCGCGCGCAGTTCGAGCCCCAAGCTGGTGCCCCTCCCCGACCAAAGCCCGGCCGAGGACATGCGCGACTTCATCCTGGCGCCGGTCGAGGAAACCATGTCGCTTCCGTTAGCACCCCCTCCCCCGCCGCGTCCGGCACCGGCGGCCGAATTGCTCGAGGCGCTGGCGGCGACGCCCGCGGCCGAACCCGAGGACGCTGATCCGGTCGATGCCGATGCGGTGATGGCCGACGCCCTGCACGGCATCGTCGCCGATCCGGACAGCGCGCTGCGTCCCGCCGCCGCCTTGTTCCAGGATTTCCAGGTGCGCTGCCGGATGGCTGGGCTGCGCCGCATCGCGCTCGATCCGTCGAGCTTCGCGCGCCGGCTCGCCGCCGCGCGCGCGGGGATCTACCAGCCCGAGGACGAGCAATGGGCACCGGCGATGACCGCCGCCGCCGCGGTGCCCGACGAGATGCTCGGCGCCTTCCTGCTGATCGCCCGCGCCGCGCGCGAAAATGCGCCCTGTCCGAGCGATGAGGAGATCGCGCGCATCTATGGCACCAGCTCGCTCGGCCGCGCGCGCCGTGTCTTGGCCTATATGGAGGATCGCGACGTCATCGTGACGCGGACCGATCTGTCGGGGCGGCGGTCGGTGACGATTCCGCGCCTAGGCTGGACGACCGCGTCGACCGACGCGTGAAGCGCGCGAGCGGCTAAAGCTCGGTCCGCACGTGCCATAATTCGGGGAACAGCTCGACCTCGAGCATCCGGCGCAGATAGGCGACGCCCAGCGTCCCGCCGGTGCCACGCTTGAGGCCGATCACGCGCTCGACCGTGGTGACGTGGTTGAACCGCCAGCGGCGGAAATAATCCTCCAGGTCGACCAGTTTCTCGGCGAGTTCGTAAAGCGACCAATGCCTGTCGGGATCGCGATAGATTTCGGCCCAGACGGCGCGCAGCTTATCGCTTTCGCTGCGCTGCTCGCCGAGATCGGAGCGCTCCGACCCTACGTCGAAGCCTGAGCGCGCGAGCAGACGGATCGCCTCGTCATACAGGCTCGGCCGCGCCAGGATGCCTTCCAGCTCTGCCATGACCTCGGCACGATGCGCGTGCGGCTTGAGCATGGCGGCGTTGCGATTGCCGCAGAGGAATTCGATCGCGCGGTACTGGTGCGACTGAAACCCCGACGACTGGCCGAGATCGCCGCGGAATTCGGTATATTCGCTCGGCGTCAGGGTGCGCAGCACGTCCCAGGCGTTATTGAGCTGCTCGAGGATGCGCGACACGCGCGCGAGCATCTTGAAGGCATGCGGCAGCTGGTCGTTGGCGATCGCGTCGCACGCCGATTCGAGCTCGTGCACCGCGAGCTTCATCCACAGCTCCGACGTCTGGTGCTGGATGATGAACAGCATTTCGTCATGCGCCGCCGAGCGCGGCTGCTGCGCGCCGAGGATCAGGTCGAGGCGCAGATAGTCGCCATAGGCCATCTTGTCGGCGAAGTCGGTTTCTGGCCCGCCGGCGTCGCCGGCATCTGATCGGTGGTCGTCGGTCATGTCACTTTGGACCGCGTGGCATAGGCGGGATCGTCCCACAAGCGCTCGGTCATCACGCGTTCGAGCACTTTCGCCGCGGCCATGACGTCCTCCTCCGACAGATAGAGCGGGGTGAAGCCGAAGCGGATCAGATCGGGCGCGCGGAAATCGCCGATCACCTCGTTGGCGATCAGCGCCTGCATGATCGCGTAGCCTTGCGGGTGGCGGAAAGAGACCTGGCTGCCGCGCGCCTGCGTAACGCGCGGCGAGGCGAGCGTCAGGTCGGGGCAGCGCGCCTCGACCTCGGCGATGAAGCGCTCGCTCAACGCAATTGAGGCGGCACGAACATCGGCCATATCGACCCCGTCCCAGGCATCGAGCGCGGCGTCGAGCACCGCGAGCGCCAACACCGGCGGGGTACCGACGCGCATCCGCTCGACGCTGGCATGGGGGCGGTAATCCAAGTCGAAGGCGAACGGTGCCTCATGCCCCATCCAGCCCGACAGGATCGGCCGCGCGCTGTCGGCGAAGCGGGGTGCCACATAGATGAAGGCAGGCGCGCCGGGGCCGCCGTTGAGATATTTATAGGTGCAGCCGACCGCGAAATCGGCGTCGGCCGCCGCCAGGTCGACCGGCACCGCGCCCGCCGAATGCGCGAGATCCCACACCGTCACCGCGCCCGCCGCATGAGCCTTGGCGGTCAGCGCCGTCATGTCGTGGCGCCGCCCGGTGCGATAATCGACCTCGGTGATCAGCATCACCGCGACGCTTTCATCGATCGCACCTTCCACCTCCTCGGGCGCGACCAGCCGCAATTCGAGCCCGCCGCCGAGCGCCTGGATCAGCCCGCCGGCGATATAGAGGTCGGACGGGAAGTTGCCGGTATCCGACAGCACCACCTTGCGCTCGGGACGTAGCGCGAGCGCGGCGGCGAGCGCCTGGAACACCTTGACCGACAAGGTGTCGCCGGTTGCGACACTCCCCTCGGCCGCGCCGATCAGCCGTCCGATGCGATCGCCGACGCGGCGCGGCAGCTCGATCCAGTCGGCCGTGTTCCACGCCTTGATCAGCTCATTGCCCCATTCGCGCGTCATGACCTCGCGCACCCGCGCTTCCGCAGCGACCGGCAATGGCCCGAGCGAATTGCCGTCGAGATAGAGCACGCCCTCGGGCAGATGGAACAGTCGTCGGGTCGCGGCGAAATCGGTCATCGGGCCGTGTCACGCCGAAATCGCTGCTTTGTAAAGGGCCTGTCGTGGAGTCGGCCCGGGCCGCCATAGGCGAGGGCCAACGCCTAGTTGGATGAATGACCGACGAGTTTGCTATCGATCAGGTTGCGGACATGGGCGACAGGTGAGACCATGCCGCATGAGCAGAGCGACACTGGAGCGACGACGCATCGCGGAGGAGCGGTGGCCAAACCTCGCGAATCTCTTGGGCAGCTATTTCTCCCAAGACTTTGAGAGCATCGACGGCTCGCTGACCGAAGCGATAGATGCAGCGGCCCTCGATGGCACTCCAGAGCATCGCCGAGTGATCCTAGAAGAATGGCGCGATTGGAACCTCTCTGAGGGCATCGTCGACGACATCCGTTCCCTTCTGGGCGATGGCTTTGGCGTCGAGGTGCATTTTGAGACGCCGCGTGAAGCGCGAATCTTCATGAACCGGATTTATGATAGCCTCAAATCGAGTGTTAGCACCCGGACAACGTGACCGGAGCGATGCCCGCTTCCACTAATAGCGGTCAGAGCACCTATCGCTTACCACAGTGGCATGACCGACATCCACAACATCGTCATCCTGACCGGCGCCGGCATTTCCGCCGAGAGCGGCATCGCGACGTTTCGCGGGCCGGGCGGGTTGTGGGAAGGGCATCGCGTCGAGGATGTCTGCACACCGCAGGCGCTGGCGCGCGATCCCGAGCTGGTGCACCGCTTCTACGATCTCAGGCGCGCGGTGCTGGCTGGGGTCGAACCCAATGCGGCGCATCATGCGCTCGCGCGGCTCAATGCCGAGTGGCCGGGCGAGTTGCTGATCGTGACGCAGAATGTCGACGATTTGCATGAACGCGCCGGGGCGAAACGGCTGCTTCATATGCATGGAGAGTTGAAGTCGGCGCTGTGTGCGGCGTGCGAGCACCGGCAGGCATGGGAAGGCGACATGCCGGCGGGCACGATCTGCGCGTCGTGCGGCGCCGCGGCGATGCGGCCAGACATCGTGTTCTTCGGCGAGATGCCCTACGCGATGGACGTGATCGAGAGCGCTATCGCCCGCGCCGATCTGTTCGTGTCGATCGGGACGTCGGGCGCGGTCTATCCCGCCGCAGGGTTCGTGCAGACCGCGAAGTATCACGGGGCGCGGACGCTGGAGCTCAACCTCGATCGGTCGGAGGGGAGCGCGTGGTTCCAGGAGAGCCGGTTGGGGCCGGCAGGGGTGCTGGTGCCGGAATGGGTGGAGACGGTGCTGACCTAGCCACGCCCGTCATCCCAGCGAAAGCTGGGATCTCAGGCCGCATCGCATACCCGCACGAGACCCCAGCTTTCGCTGGGGTGACGGAAGTATGTTGGGGTAACGGGAGGGTACGCTGACGTGACGGAAGAGTAAGCCGGGTGCCGGAAGTACGTCGCACTGACGGTAGGCTAATCCACCCAATCCAGCCCGATATCGCGATAGACCTCGCGATCCTCGTCCCAACCCGGCTTCACCTTGACGTGGAGGTAGAGGTGGACCGGGCGATCGAGCAATTCGTTCAATTGCGCCCGCGCCCGCGCGCCGATCTCTTTGATCCGGCTGCCGCCCTTGCCCAGCACGATCGCGCGTTGCGTCGGGCGTTCGACCAGGATCTGCTGGCGTATCTCAACCGATCCGTCCTCGCGCTCGGTGAATGCCTCGGTCTCGACCGCGCTGGCATAGGGCAGTTCGGCATGGAGCTGGAGGTAGAGCTGCTCGCGCGTCACCTCAGCCGCCATCGCACGCTCGGTCGCGTCGCTGACCTGGTCCTCGGGAAAATGCCACGGCCCCTCGGGCATGTTGTAGGCGAGCGCCTTCTTGAGCTCCGGCAAACCGTCGCCGGTCGAGGCCGAGACGAAGAAGGTCTCGTCGAAATGCGTCGCCGCGTTGATCCGCTCGGCATGGACCAGCAGCCGCGCCTTGTCGGCGATGTCGACCTTGTTGAGGATCAGGAATTTGCGTTCGGGGCGGCCGGCGATGCTCTCGACGATCGGCATCACCTTGGGGCCGAGCCCGCCCTTGGCATCGACAACCAAGGCAGTCACATCGGCGCCCTCGGTCCCGCCCCAGGCCGCCGCGACCATCGCGCGGTCGAACCGGCGCTGCGGCTCGAAGATGCCCGGCGTGTCGACCAGCAGGATCTGCGTCTCACCCTCGATCGCCACCCCGAGCAGCCTCGTCCGCGTGGTCTGCGCCTTGGGGCTGACGATCGCCACCTTCTGCCCGACCAACGCATTGACCAAGGTCGACTTGCCGGCATTGGGCGCGCCGAGCACCGCGACCAGGCCGCAATGCTGCGTCATGGCTGCACCCGCGCGAGCAGCACGCGGGCGGCGGCGGTTTCCGCTTCCTGCTTGCTCGATCCTTCAGCCTCGGCGCTGGCGAACGCGCCCAAACTGACCCGCACGTTGAAGCGTGGCGCGTGCTGCGGGCCCGAGCGCTCGATCACTTCATAGACCGGCGTCTTGCGGTTGTGCGCGGCGGCCCATTCCTGCAGCGCCGATTTGGGGTGTTGCGGCGCACGCGCATCGGCATGGACGCGATCGGCCCAGCGCGCGCGGACGAAATCGCGCGCCGGCTCGAACCCGCCGTCGAGATAGAGAGCGCCGATCAGCGCCTCCATCACATCGCCCAGCACATTGTCGCTGTCGGCGGCGCCATCGTCGCGCGCCTGTTTGCCCAGCCCGAGGAAGGGCCGCACCCCGATCTCGCGCGCGATGTCGGCGCAAACCGGACCGGTGACCAACGCGTTGAGGCGTTTCGACAAGCTGCCCTCGGGCTCATCGGGGAACAGTTCGTACAGCCATTCGGCCATGGCCAGCCCGAGCACGCGGTCACCAAGGAATTCGAGCCGCTCGTAATTCGCGCTCGCCTGGCTGCCGTGCGTCAGCGCGCGCTCGAACCGCGCCAGGTCGCCGGGCGCGCGGCCGAAGGTCGCAGCGATCCAGCCGGCAAGTTCCTTGGTCGTCACCTGGCTATTCCCCGATCGAGGGGCAGTGGTCAAAAGCCCTGTCCCAGCCGGCTCCAGCGCGCCGCCGTGAACCAGGTCCAGGGCAGCAGCCATTGCGCATTGCCGTCGGTCGACCAGAAGGTGACGACGGCCTTACCCTCCAGATTCTCCAGCGGGACCATGCCGATCGCGCCATTCTCCTGCGCGGGGAAGCGGCTGTCGCCCGAATCGTCGCGATTGTCGCCCATCAGGAAGACGTGGCCGGCTGGCACGTTATAAACGTCGGTATCGTCGCGGTCGGGGAATTCGCCGCGGTCGAGCACAGTGTAGCTGACGCCGTTGGGCAGGGTTTCCTTGAACTGCATATAGCGGCAGATCGGCGTGCCCGCGCTGTCGGTCGCCTGGAATTCGGCAGGGCATTCCTTGCCGGCGGGATAATTGGGCGTGAGCGGGATGACGAAGTCGGCGACGCGCACCTTGGGCACCGCGACGCCGTTCAGGATCAACTGGCCGTGGCGCATCTGGATCGTGTCGCCGGGCAGGCCGATGACGCGCTTGATATAATCCTGGTCGTTACCCGGCGGCGCCTTGAACACCACGACGTCACCCGGCGCCGGGTTACGGCCGAGGATGCGCCCCGGGATCAGCGGCACGCTGAACGGCAGCGAGTGCTTGGAAAAGCCGTAATTCCATTTCGAGATGAACAGATAGTCGCCGATATAGAGCCGCGGCAGCATCGATTGCGACGGGATCGAGAAAGGCGAGAACAGGAAGCTGCGGAAGATCACCACGACGACGACCAGCTTGATGATGAAGCTGAACGTGTCCTTCCAATCTTCTTCCTTCTTGGGTTTCTTCGCGGCGGACGCAGGCGTGCCGGCGGGCGCCACAACGGGATCGGGCGCGGCGTCGGAGGGGGTCGCCTGAGGTGTATCGGTCATGGCGCGCGGTTTGCGCATCCGCGTTGCGCGCGTCAAGGAGGGCGTGGTTCCTTGAACGGGACGGCCGGAACGCCCATTGAGGCCCCAGAGTCGAATAAGGAACCCAAACATGGCCGATTGGAGCGAGATCGAGGCGCTGAAGCGCATCCCCCTGACCAAGCTGTTCGCAGACGATCCCGAGCGGCTGGGCAAATATTCGGCCGACGTTTCCGGCATCCATTTCGACTGGTCGAAAACCCATTTGACCGACGAGGCGATCAAGGCGTTCGAGAAGCTGGCCAAGGCGAGCGACCTGGCCGGCAAGCGCGAGGCCCTGTTCACTGGCGAGGTGATCAACGTCACCGAGGGCCGCGCGGTCACCCACACCGCCGAGCGGGGAGAGGGCTCAAAGGACGACGTCGCCAGCGCGCAGGCGCTCCACGCGCGGATGCGCGCGCTGATCGACGCGATCGAGGCCGAGGCGCTGGGGCCAATCCGCAATATCCTGCACGTCGGGATCGGCGGGTCGGCGCTCGGCCCTGATCTGCTGATCGATGCGCTGGGCCGCGACGCCAATCGCTATGAGGTGGCGATCGTCTCCAACGTCGACGGACTGGCGCTGGAGGAAGCGTTCAAGCGGTTCGACCCGAGCGCGACCGTGCTGGCGATCGCGTCGAAGACCTTCACCACCACCGAGACGATGCTCAACGCCGAAAGCGTGATCGAGTGGATGCAGACGGGCGGGGTCGAGGACCCCTATGGCCGCGTCGTCGCGCTGACCGCCGATCCCGACAAGGCGATCGAATGGGGTGTCGACGAAACACGCGTGCTGCCCTTCGCGGACACGGTCGGCGGGCGCTATTCGCTCTGGTCGTCGATCGGTTTTCCGGCGGCGATGGCGCTCGGTTGGGACGCCTTCTCCGAACTGCTCGAGGGCGCTGCCGAGATGGACCGGCATTTCCGGCTGTCGGCGCTGCACGAGAATGTCCCCGCGCTCGCCGCCTTTGCCGACCTGCTCTACACCCAGGCGTTCGGCTGCGAGACGCGCGGCGTCTTCTGTTACGACGAGCGGCTGCGGCTGCTCCCGTCCTATCTCCAGCAGCTCGAGATGGAATCGAACGGCAAGGGTGCGACGATCGAGGGCAAGCCTGTCGGCCGTCCGACCGCGCCGATCACCTGGGGCGGAGTCGGCACCGACCAGCAGCATGCGGTGTTCCAGTTGCTCCACCAGGGCACGCACCTCGTCCCGCTCGAATTCATCGGGGTGATCGAGCAGGCCGATACGCTGAGCGAGGATCACCACAAGACCTTGCTCAACAGCATGTTCGCGCAAGGCGCCGCGCTGATGAAGGGGCGCGAGAATCCCGACGACCTGGCCCGCGCCTATCCGGGCGACCGGCCATCGACCACCTTGCTGCTCGAAGAACTCGATGCGCGCACATTGGGCGCGCTGATCGCTTATCACGAGCATCGCGTGTTCGTGTCGGGCGTGCTGCTCGGGATCAATTCGTTCGATCAGTTCGGGGTGGAGCTGGGCAAGGAAATGGCCAAGGCGGCGGCCAAGGGCGGCGGCGATTTCGACGCCTCCACCCAGGATCTGATCAAGCGGGCATTTGGGTAACGATCCGTCATCCCGCGAAAGCGGGGATCTCAGGCGGGGAAATACGGCACGAGACCCCAGCGTTCGCTGGGTGACGAAGGAAGAGTGAATGGCTGACTACGACTACGACCTGTTCGTCATCGGCATCGGATCGGGCGGCACGCGCGCGGCGCGCGTCGCGGCCGCGCATGGCGCGCGGGTTGCGGCGGCGGAGGAATATCGCGTCGGCGGCACCTGCGTGATCCGCGGCTGCGTGCCCAAGAAGCTGCTCGTCTACGGCGCGCATTTCGCCGAGGATCTGGCAGACGCACGGCGCTTCGGCTGGGACGTGCCTGCCGACTGCAAGTTCGACTGGAAGACGCTGACCGGCAACGTGTTCGAGGAAGTCGACCGGATCAGCAAAGCGTACAACACCACGCTCGACAGCCATAAGGTCGAGGTCATCAACGAGCGCGCCGAGCTGACCGGTCCCAATAATATCCGGCTGGCATCCGGACGCGAGGTTACCTCCAAATACATATTGATCGCGACCGGCGCGCGGCCGCACATCCCGACCTGTCCCGGTCACGAATACGGCATCACCTCCAACGAGGCGTTCCATCTGGAGAGCGTGCCCAAGCGCATCCTGATCGCCGGCGCGGGCTATATCGCCAACGAATTCGCCGGCATTTTCAACGAATTCGGCGCCAAGGTGACGTTGATCAACCGCAGCGACCAGATTCTGCGCGGCTATGACGAACAGATCCGCGATCGCCTGCTCCAGATCAGTATGATGAAGGGCCTGGATTTCCGCTTCAACGCCAAGTTCGAGGGGATCGAGAAGCAGGCCGACGGGTCGCTCAAGGTCTCGATGTCGAACCACGCGCCGATCGAGGTCGATTGCGTGATGTTCGCGACCGGCCGCGTGCCCAATACGGAGAATTTGGGGCTCGACGCGGCGGGAGTCGAGCTCAACGAAAAGGGCGCGATCCGGGTCGACGAGGACAATCGCTCGAGCGTCCCGAGCATCTATGCGGTCGGCGACGTCACCGACCGCATCCAGCTGACCCCGGTCGCGATCCGCGAAGGCCAGGCGTTCGCCGATACGATCTTCGGCAACAAGCCGACCCGGGTCGACTATGATTGCGTCCCCGCCGCGGTGTTCAGCCATCCGCAGATGGCCGGCGTCGGGCTAACAGAGAGCCAGGCCAAGATAAAATTCGGCTCGGTCAAAGTCTATGTCAGCGACTTTCGCCCGATGAAGAACGTCCTGGCGGGCCGCAACGAGCGCGCGCTCTACAAGATGATCTGCGACGGCGAGACCAACAAGATCCTCGGCATCCACATGATCGGACCCGAGGCCGCCGAGATCCTGCAGGCGGCAGCGGTCGCGGTGAAGGCGGGGCTGACCAAGGATGCGTTCGATCAGACCGTGGCGCTGCATCCGACGATGGCGGAGGAACTGGTGCTGATGAAGTAGCGGAAAACTCCTCTCCCTGTGGGAGAGGAAGGGGCCCGCTTGGCGCAGCCGAGTGGGAAGGTGAGGGCAGGACGGGGCGCCGAATGCTGCCCTCGCCCTTCCGCGCCTTCGGCGCTCCCTCCTTCTCCCAAGGGAGAGGGAATTTGGCCGCGTCCTCTTAGTTCAACGCCACCCCCGAAATCGTGATCCGGTGCATCACCCGTCGGTGCCCCTGATAATCGTTCATCGCGCAATGCCAGGTCGAGCGATTGTCCCAGATCGCGAGCGAGCCCGGTGCCCATTGCAGGCGGCACTGGAATTCCGGCCGCATCGCGACCGAATAGAGATACGCCAGCAGCGGCATGCTCTCCTCGCGCGTCCAGCCTTCGAAATGGAGCGTGAAGGCGGGATTGACGTAGAGGATCTTGCGGCCCGTCACAGGGTGGCGGATCACCACCGGATGGACCGCATTGGCGCGGATCTCATGCCCTTTGAGGTCGGCGGCCTGATCGGTCTTCGCGTAGATGCCGTCATGGCCGTAGATGTGGTCGGCCGAATGCACCGCGCGCAGCCCCTCGAGCGTCACCTTCAATCCGTCCGATAGCGAATCGTAGGCAGCACCCAGGCTGGAAAACAGCGTGTCGCCGCCAGTTGGCGGCGTTTCGCGGGCGAGCAGGATCGAGCCCATCGCCGGGACCTGATCGTAACTATGATCGGTATGCCAGCCGCCGCCGATATTGGTGGTCTGGGTTTCCGCCTTGCGCACTTCGGCGATCTCGGGATGGCCGCCGTTCGCCGGGAAGTAGTTGTTGATGTCGATCGTGCCCCAGCGGCGCGCGAAGGCGATGTGATCCTCGGGGCTGAGCTCTTGGTCGCGCACGAACAGCACGCCGCGTTCGGCGACCGCGGCCTTGAGCGCGTCGATGCCGCTGTCGTCGAGATTGCGCAGGTCGATGCCACTGGCTTCGGCGCCGCAATGAGCGGTGATCGGGCGAATCTGGATGGTCATGATTCCTCTCCTTTGCCGATTTAAATACAGCGCGGCTTGCGACACGATTGCTACGATCGTAACAATCGAACGATGGAATTGCTTGAAGTCCTGCGCCGCGGCCGCTGGTTTGCCGCGCTCGATCGCGCGCTCGCCGCCGAGCTGATCGCGGCGGGCCGGGTCGCCGCACTCGACGCCGGGCAATGGATCTATTCGGAAGGCGACGAGGAGCCGGGCCTGTGCCTGGTGGTCGACGGCGTGCTGCGGCTGGAGGCTAGCGTCGGTCCCGATCGCGACGTGCTGGTCGGGCTGGCAGGGCCGGGCCAGGCGATCGGCCAGTCTCGGCGGTTCGGCGGCGGGCGGCGGATCGTGACCGCGCGCGCCCAGCGCGCCGCGCGCGTGCTGCTGGTGCCCGACGCCGCCTTGCCGGGAATCGCCGCGCGCCAGCCCAGCGCATGGCCGGCGACAATGGCGTTGCTCTACGACCAGCTCGACGTCGCGGTGCACAATGCCGCGCTCAACCTCTGCCTGTCGCCACGCGAGCGCGTCGCGGCGCGGCTTGCACAATTGGCCGACGACCGTGGCGAAGTGCCCGTGACCCAGACCGATCTCGCCGAGATGTGCGGCCTCAGCCGCAAATCGGCGAGCGGACATATCCTGGCGCTGGCCAAACGCGGCTGGGTCGCGCCGGGCTATCGATCGCTGAGCGTGCTCGACGCGGCAGCGCTGCGGGGCGTTGCCGGGATTTAAAGCCCGAACAACCGGTCGAACGCCGCCGCGCCGCGCTGGCCGAAGTCGATCACCCTGCCCTCGCCGCGCCGCGCCCAGCCTTCGTCGAGCGCTCGGCTCAAGATCTGCGCGCCGAGCGCACCGCCGAGATGATGCCGCCGCTCGCTCCAGTCGAGGCACGTACGGCAGAAGGGCCGCCGCCCGTCCCCGCGCACGAAGCCGCGCTCGGCGAGCCACGCGCGGCCGGCATCGGTCAGGCCGTGGTCGACCATCATCCCCTCGTCCGCGAGTTTCGCCGCGACCGCCACCGCGCGCGCGCCGGCGAGATGGTCGTAGCACACCCGCGCCACCCGCAGCGCCGGGTCGCGCGGCCCCGTGCGCAGTCTGACCGCGCCGGTGCGCTGGGCCAATTCCATCAGCGCCTCGAGTGCGGTGGCCACGTCCGACCCCGACAGCCGCAAATAGCGATGCCTCCCCTGTTTTTCCGCGGCGAGCAGCCCCGCCGTCTCCATCCGCGCAATATGCCCGCTGGCGGTCGGCAAAGTGATGCCCGCGACCTGCGCCAGCTCGCTCACCGTCAGCGCGCGCCCGTCCATCAGCGCGGTCAGCATGTTGGTGCGCGCGGGGTCGCCGATCAGCGCGGCGATTTCGGCGATATAGGGGCCTTCTCTCATGGTTCGATCTGTACCGAACCATCGCCGCGGCCGGAATCGCTAAAGTGCCCAAACACTTTGGGGAAGACCAAATGATCACCTGCTTCATCCGCTACGATATCGAGCCCTGGGGCCGCGACGCGTTCGTCGATTACGCCCGCGCCTGGGGCCAGGCGATCCCCGAGTGCGGCGCCGATCTGATCGGCTATTTCGCCCCGCACGAGGGGTCGGCGACGACGGCTTACGGCGTCTACAACATCGACAGCCTGGCCGAGTACGAAGCGTATCGCGCGCGGCTCAAGGAGCATCCGCTCGGCCGCAAGAACTTCGCCTTCGCGCAAAGCGAGCGCTTCATCCGGTGCGAGGACCGCATCTTCCTGGCGAGGGTCGACCGATGATCGCGGTGATCTTCGAGGTCGAACCCGCCGAGGGACAGCGCGACACCTATCTCGACATCGCCGCACGGCTGAAGCCCGAGCTGCAGGCGATCGACGGGTTCATCTCGGTCGAGCGGTTCGAGAGCCTGACCAATCCCGGCAAGGTCCTGTCGCTGAGCTTCTTCCGCGACGAGGCGGCAGTCGCGGCGTGGCGCAACACCGAGGACCATCGCCGTGCGCAAGCATCGGGCCGCGGCGGGGTATTCGCGGATTATAGGCTGCGCGTGGCGCGGGTGCTGCGCGATTATGGGATGACGGAGCGAGACGAGGCGCCGGAGGATAGTCGGGCAGCGCATCGGAATTAGGATTATGAGTGCAATGCGGTGATCTCACCCGAAAAATATAGCGTTGACTATTGTTTCTTCGCGCTCTTTGATCTCGTTCGCTACCCTGCTTGTGCCGTCGCGGCCGAGACAATGGGAAGGCGGGAGAGGCGAGCATGCGAAGGCGTGAATTCGTACTGGCTGCGGGCGCGACGATTGCGGCGCCTGGGCTGATCGCGGCGTCGAAACCAGGGGCACAACCCGCCATGCCGGCCTTCCCGCCCGATTTTCTGTGGGGGGTGGCAGCCTCCTCCTATCAGATCGAAGGCGCGGTAAACGAGGACGGTCGCGGCACATCGATTTGGGACACGTTCTGCCACCAACCCGGCAATGTCGCGGGTAACGCCAATGGCGACATCGCGTGCGATCACTATCATCGGTATCGCGAGGACGTGGGGCTGATCAGCCAGCTCGGCGCGCGCACCTATCGTTTCTCGATCGCCTGGCCGCGGATCCAGGCGGAGGGCCGCGGCGCGGCCAACCCCAAGGGGCTCGATTTCTATTGGCGGCTGACCGACGAATTGCTCGCCAAGGGCGTCGCGCCGATGCCGACCCTGTTTCACTGGGACTTGCCGCAAAAGCTGCAGGATGCCGGCGGCTGGCAGAACCGCGACACCTGCGACCGGTTCGCCGACTATGCGCACATCATGGCGGAGCATCTCGGCGACCGCGTGCCGCGCTGGATCACGCATAACGAGACCTTCATGCACCACGTCCTCGGGCACGTTCTCGGCGTCAACGCGCCGGGACTGAAGCTCGATATGCAGCAATCGTTTCCGGTCGCGCATCACTTGCTGTTATCGCACGGCAAAGCCGTTCAGGCGATCCGCGCGACGGCGAAGCGCAAGGCGCAGATCGGCATCGCCCAGAATTTGGCGATGGTACGGCCGGCCGATCCGGCGCGGGACGAACCGGCGGCGCAGGCAATGACGCTCTATTATTGGGGATTGCACGTCGATCCGCTGCTGCTCGGTCGCTACCCCGAGGAATTGCCGGACGCGCTCACCGCGACGGCGGTGCGGGACGGCGATCTCAAGACGATCGCCCAGCCGCTCGATTTTCTCGGCGTCAATTATTACAATACCAACTTCATGCGCGTCAGTCCGCCGGGCAGCGCCCAGCCGATCGAGGAAGCGCCGCCACCGGCGACATTCGCGCGAACCGCGATGGGCTGGCCAGTCGACCCGCAAGGCATGACCGACATGCTGCTCGGCTTACGCGATCGCTACGGCTCCGCTTTGCCTCCGATCGTCATCATTGAAAACGGTGCGGCCTTCACCGACACCGTAGCGCGGGGAGCCGTGCATGACACCGACCGGATCGCGTTCCTCGACGCCCATATCCGCGCGGTCAGGAAGGCGATGGATGCCGGCATCGATGTGCGCGGGTACCTGGTGTGGTCGATCCTCGACAATTTCGAGTGGGCCGACGGCTATGGACCCCGCTTCGGTCTCGTCCGCGTCGATTACGCCACGCAACGCCGGACGCCGAAGGAGTCCTACCATTGGTATCGCAAGCTGATCGCGGGCCCCGATCGCGCCGCCTCGTCGGACAAGAGCTCAAGTTAGGCTCGTAGTCGCCCTTTTCGAAAAACACCTGCTGCCAGCGATTGCCGCGCAGGGTCACGTGATAGGGATAGCCGGGCAACACGAGGCGAGGAAGACGAGCCACGGCGCAACTCTATGCGCGTTCCGCCCTCCGCGGAGACGAACTGGCTCCCAATTTGGCGCTTTTGGATGGGGTACACCCGTCACCGTAATTCCAATTCCCGAATTCCTGAGTGACAGACAGCATCACAAAGATCAACGGAGATACGTTTTTTTAGTGATGCTTCCCGTTTTATCAACAATGTATGTGATAGTCGGCCCGCACGAGGCCGGCTGTCCCCTAACGGCGCCCTCAGTGCTCGGCTTCCCTAGAAATATCACGCGCATTGATCCGTCGAGATCAGCAATATCTATAGTGTAGCAACTTCGATCGACAATCTTTTCATCATAAAAATCATTTAAAGCACTTCTCAGGGCCGGGCCGAGATTAATTGGGATTTGCATATTTTCGCTTGCATAAACAGGTTCTGTGGCGCTCACTGACAAAAAAGCCGAGAATGCTAGTAAAGGTATACAGCTCTTTGCCATGATAAGCCTCACTTTATTCTGATAGTTGCATTAGTTGCTGGATTGTATTCAAGGACGTTTTTATCCGGCGTTCCTAGGTAACCCCGGTAGTCGGAGTTCCCAAGCAATGCTGCCGCAGCGGCGTCGCTTGTTATACCGCCTCGATCGCCGTAAGCTGGGCTCTGGCTACCCGAGAAATCACCACTATTAAACGTGTCGTTGCCCTTCGTGGTTCTAATCAAGTTACCGCTTGCATCTTTCATCGACCAGTCACCATGGTCGTGCCAGTCGCCTACGTCATCAGATGCCACTGGCGGCAGCGTTACCATAGTGCCAGAACCATTCGGCGCCAATGTCGCGTAATATCTGCCCTTAGAATCCTTTTTGATACGACCGCCAAACTCTCTGTTCGCGCGGATGGACCTGTTAACAGTGCTTCCAACGGCGTCTTTGGCGGCTCCACGTCGTGTTTTAAATTTATCACCAATCGCATTAGCGGTGGGGTTGCGCCCTCCTCCATATCCAGAGTTGCCAATGCCGTTCGCGGAAAGCGCTTCTCCTGAGCCGCTACAAAAAAGAGTGCCAGTGCATCCGTCAGCCAACTCGCCCGATGGATCTTTGCCATCGATCGGATCATTCCCGACATAAGCATAAAGGTTATTCTGATCCTTATACCCGATCGGATCGGTCTGCATGAACCGCCCCAGCGTCGGCGAGTACATCCTGGCCTTGTAGTAATTGAGCCCGATCGCGGGCAGCCACACCTGCCCGGTATATTGGAACCGCCCGTAATTGCTGGTCGGCGTAATTCCATATTCGTCGAAAGCGTTGATCCAGTATTTGGCGCCGGTCGCATCCGCCAGCGATACGATCGAACCCTGATAGTCCGGCTCCAGGCTGTAGCGCGTACCATAGCCAGTACCGTTATACTGGATCATCGGATCGTCGTCGCCGGGGCCGTGGACGTACCTGTACGGATTGGCGCCGTTCATCTCCATGACCAGCGAGTCGCCGTCATAGGTCCATTCGAGCATATTGCTCGGCGTCACCACCTGCCACAACCGGCCCAGCGGATCGTAGTTGAGCGTCACCGCCACCCCGCCGACCGTGGCCGTCTTCATCCGGTTTTCGACGTCGTAGGTATAGGTGTTGCTGCCGTCGCCGGTCAGATTGCCGTTGTCGTCATAAGTGAAGCTCGCCGAGCCCGCCGTCGCATATTGGTTGAGCCCGTTGACCGCATAAGGCCGGCTGACGCTGACATAGCCGGTGAACCGATAGGCATCGTTCGACCGCGTCTTGGTGACGATTTGACTGGCCGGGTTGTAGGCGAATGTGCTGGTCACATCGCTGGTCGTGCCCGCCAGATCGTCCGCCCAATTCGTCGGCCGCGATACCGCGTCGTAGCCCAGGGCGGTCGTCACCGCGCCGCGCGTCTGGCTCGCGACCGTTTGTTGCGGGTTGTAGAGGGTCGACACGATCGCGGTCGTGCCGGCTTCCTTGATCGTGGTCAGCCGGTCGAGCCCGTCATAAACGTAGGTGAAGAATGAGCTGTCGGGATAGGTCAGCTGCGACCGGTTGCCATCTGCATCGTAGGTGTAGCCGAGCGTCCGGGCGGTCGTGCCCATGTTGTTGGTCGTGCTGCTGAGCTCACCGAAGCTGTCATAGATGTTGGTGATTCCCTTGCCGCCGGTCGAATAGGTCGCGGTCAGCTGATGGCCCGTCAGGTCGTAAGTGTAATCCACGTCGGCCACCGCCGTGCCGCCCTTATGGGTCACGCGGTTGAGCGCGTCGAACCCATAGCGGATGATATTGCCGTCGCGCTTCATCAGCTTGGCGCGGTTGCCGTTGCGGTCGTAGGCGTATTTCTCGCAATCATCGCCGGCAGTGCGCGTCTCCGAGGGACCGGCCACCGTGTTGCCGAAGCCATCGGTCGCCTCGGCGATCGTGCCGATCGTGCACGCCGCCGAACTGCCCGTCACCGTCTTCGACGGGAACGCCCAGGCGGCCAGCCGGTCGAACCCGTCATAAGTGTAGGTGGTCAGGTTGCCATTGGCATCCTTCAGCGTCTTCTGCTTGCCGTTGTCTGTGTAGGTGTCGGTGACGTAATCCTGTTGGAGTTGCGGCAGGCCGTTGGCCGTCGTCTGGCCATAGGCCTTGATCACCTTCAACACTTGCCCGGCAGCGTCGTAGACGTTCCTGGTGATGCGGTCGGGGCCGTAGGTGCTGCTGGTCGTCGCCAAGGTACAGGCCGAGGCCGGCAATGTCCCCCAGGTGGTCGGGTTCATCCGCTGCGCGGTGCATTCGAGCCGCCCCACGGAGTCATAGCTATATTGGGTGACGCTCGCTTCGATCCAGGCCGAAGTCGAAGCGTCCCAGCCCCAATTTGCCTCGACCGTCTTGCGGTCCATGACATCATAGGTGCTCTCGACCTTCGAGAAGACCGTGAAACCACTCCATGAAACGGGCGCAATCGTCTCGTCCTGCCAGCCTGATAGCTCACCCTTCTCGACCCGGATGATGTTACCCGCTGCGTCGTATGTCGTGCGCGTCGCCGCGAATTTGATTACGCCGGCGCCGTCGGGGTCAGGCGCGATCGTTCCCACTACACGGCGCGCCAAGTCGTAGCGCGTCGCATAGGTGAAGTCGGAGGACGAGGATTGTGCGGTCGCAGGCATCGCGGCAAACGCTGCGATGGTCAGCGCCCCGGCGCGCCATGTTGCGCCGACCCAGTTGATCGCGCGCCTCACGAGCACACCGCCAGACCGGCACGCGGCTTGGTCTCGCTGATCTTGTTACCCATCCAATCATAGCCGAAACAGGTTCGTCGGGTGACTCCGTCTGCGGTCGCCGCCACGCCGCGCAACAACAGATTGTTCGGGCCGGATGCTGGACCGTAATCATATGTGGTGACCACTTCGTCTGAACTGCCGCCCGCGCACGCCCCGCCAACGGTCGCGGTAGTCCGGCAGGTGCGGTCCTCGGCCAACACCCAGACCGGCGTCGCCGCCGGCGAATATCCGCCTCCGCTGTTTTTGATATAGGCGTATTTCTGTGCATAACTGTGCCGCACCACGGCGTTGATCCCTGCGCTGTCCGCCGGCTTAGTTTCGGTCAGTACGCCACCATGGGTGGAATCGTACGTATAGGTCGTCACGGCGCCCCTTGCGTCGGTCACCGTCAAGGGCAGGTTGCAGATGATCGGATTGGTGCAAGAGGTCGGAAAAGTCTTGCTGCTTTGTTCGATATTGGCGAGCCCGCTGCCCGGTTTGGCGACGAACGTCCGCTTGCTCTCGATCAGCGCCGGGTTGTAGCTGAAATTCGTCTGGTTCCCTTCCGGGGACGTGATCGAAAGCGGCACCCCGCTAGCATAGAACGGAGTATATTCCTTGCCGTTTTCGTTCTGGTAATAGCTCGGGTAACCGCTGTGAGAGAACCACATCGAAGAGGTGGCGCCATTGGGTTCCGTCATCGTGCTATATTCTTCGGTGGAGAGATTATCGGGATCGGCCGCCGCTTCGTCGCCGCAACTGCACACGAAATTCCATTCCGCACCGTCAGCTGCCACCTGCTTGGTGACGGTTACCCTCGTCATCCAGGCATTAGGCGAGATGGTGATCGTGTATTTGCAGGTCGTCGTGCCTGGGTCGGTGGGGCAGATCAGATAATTGTCACTGTTGTAAGAATAGTGCGCGACATTGTTCGACACATCGGTCACTGACGTCAGGTTCGAACCGGTATAGCCATAGCTCGTCTTGAGCGTCGCCGAACTGCACGTCGTGGCAGTTGTGACATAGGTTACTGCCAGATTGAAGCCGCATGCCGTCGTGATGCGCGACGAGGAATAATCGAATACCAAGGCATAGCCGCGATTGCTGACAATCGTTTTCGGCAGATTGGATACATAACTGAACGTGAGAATCGTGCCGTCCGGATGGGTGACCGTGGAAATCCGGGCAAAGCCGTTGACGGTAGGGAGAAACCGGTAAACCGTGCCGTCGCGGTCGGTGAAGATCATCGCGCCGGCGACCTCCGTCAGGGTCGTCCCGGAACTGGCGCCATCGGGATAGGGGTTGTGTGCGGCGAAGGCCGAGAATTTGTAGGGCGACCGGCCGATAACGACGTCGGCCGATTCCTGCCCATTATAAAAATTATTCCGCGCCCAGATGTCGAAATTATGCGTCCAGCTATTGCCGAAATAGGCACTGGACATCCCGGCCCCGCTCCCCGGCCTATCGGACCCCAAATACGATCGTTCAAGCGTCAGCGATCCGATCGAAAGGTCGGTCGACGACATGGTGTAGACACCAGTCAACAGTTCAACGCCCGTCGGACTCAACGTCATAAACTTGGGTGGGGTGAGCGGCTGCGCGTGCGCTATCCCACTGGAGAAAATCAGCAATGCTATCGCCAGCGCGAACAAGCTCCGCGCCTTAGCGACAAAGGCCAACCCGATTGATCCAATCTCATAAAACGTCATTGATTTGCCCCCAACTCCCAGCTGATTCACAATTCCTCTCGAATGCAAATCACGGAGTGGGCGTAGGTGTCGGCGTCGGACATGCGGCAGGGGAAGTCGTCGCCACGTCATAGCGCATGCGGTTGCCAGCAGCGTCGAAACATGTTCCGGTTGTGCGGCCGTTGTTGGTCCCACCAGTGATCGTCGAGCCCTTCAATCGGCCCAACCCGTCATAGGAATAAGTCGTAGTCTCTTGCGCCAGCGCGCTGCATGACAAAATGGCGGCGGTCGCGACCGACGTCGCCAGCCAGATCTTTGCACGACTCATGGAATTCTCCCCTGCCCGGATCGGCAGAGAATATTAGAAGCCGGATCTTGGCAATTGGATATCGTGTTCAAATAGGTGGTTATTTGCGCGCAAACTACTTTTGCCCCCGCGCTCCCCTCAAACCGCCTTAGCCAGCACTTTCTTCAACCGCGCATGCGCCGACGCCTTGATCTGGCACACCCGCGCCGCACCGACACCGAGCACATGCCCGATTTCCTCGAGGTTGAGTTCCTCGACATAATATAACTGCACCACCTGTGCCTCGCGCTCGGGCAACGCGGCGATCGCGCCGACCAATGTCTCGCGCAGATCGGCCTCGGCGAGTTGCTCGAACGCGTCGGGCTCGTCGGACATGAACCAAGGACCGTCGTCGGTATAGACTTCATCCAGCGAGTCGAACCGCACCGCTTCCGCGCTCGAATAATCGGCGCGCAGTTTCTCGACGCTGACGCCGAGTTTCTCGGCGATATCGGCCTCGGCGGGCGGCTTGCGGTCGACGGTCAGCGAGGCGACCGTCTCCTGATATTGCTTGCGCCGGCGCATAGCGCCACGAGTCAGGGTCGCCTGGCGGCGGAGCTGATCGATCATCGCGCCGCGCAGGCGCGTGGCGAGATATTGTTCGAACGTCACCTGGCCGCGATCCTCGAAGCCGTGGATCGCCTCGACCAAGGCGACCAGCCCGATCTGGACCAGATCCTCGACCTCGCACACGCCGGAAATACTGCCATGGACGTGCCAGGCGATGCGACGGACGAGCGGCGAATGCTTGCGCACCAAAGCGTCGATATCGGCACCGGTGCGGCCATAGGTCAGCGGCCCCGGGACCGGTTGCGCATTGGCGAACGCGCCCATCATCGGTTCCGCGCTCATGCCGCGAGCGCCTGGGGAGCGCCGATCACGGCGACGACTTCGACTGATTTCTCTTCAGGCACTTCGAAGAAACTCATCACTGGAGTGTCGGGGAGGCAGGTCTTGACCAGCTTGCGGATCGCGAGACGGATCGAGGGCTGGACGACGAGCGCGAACGGCTTGGCTTCGGCGACGAGCGGCGCCGCGGCTTGGGTCAGCGCATCGACGATACGGCGGCCGAGATCGGGTTCGATCGTGTGGCGGCGCGACGGGTCCGAGCGGACCGCCTGGCCGAGTAGCCCTTCGAGCTGCCCCTCCAGGGTCATCACGCGCAATGGCTCGTGCACGCCGCACAATTTCTGGATGATCAGCCCGCCGAGATCGGGACGGATCGCCTCGATAATCTCTTCGGCGTCGACCGTGCGTTGCGCGGCGACCGCGATGGCCGAGGCGATGCGGCGGAATTCCTTGAGGCTGATGCCCTCGGCGAGCAGACCCTTGAGCACTTGCGTTAGCGTGGTCAGCGGCAACGGCGCCGGGGTCAAAGCGGCGACCAGCTGCGGATTGCGCTCCTTCAGACCCTCGAGCAGCTGCTGGACCTCGTCCGCGCCGAGCATGTCGGACGCATTCTGGCTGAGCTGATGGTTGAGGTGCGTCGCGACCACGGTGCCGGCGTCGACCACCAGATAGCCCTGGCCGGTCGCGGCATCGGCGTCGCCCGGCTGGATCCAGGTCGCGTCGAGCCCGAAGGTCGGGTCCTTGGCCTTCTTGCCGCGCAGCTCGCCGACGCCCTGGCCGGTATCGAGCGCGAGCATCTCGTCGGCCGACGCCTGGTCCTCGGCGATGACGACGCCGCCGACGATGATGCGATAGGTGTAAGGCGCGAGGTTGATGTCGTCGCGGACGCGCACTTGCGGCACGACGAAACCGAGGTCCTTGGAGAGCTGGCGGCGGACGCCGGTGATGCGGCCCATCAGCGGCGCGCCGCGGCGCTCGTCGACCAGCGGCACCAGGCCATAGCCGATGTCGAGATGGATCTGCATGCCGTCGCTGACCTCGTCCCAGCCGATCTTCGACAGATCGGGCGCGGGCGCGGCGGGCGCGGGCGGCGGCGGGCGATGGGCGATCTGGCGCAGCTTCCATGCGGCGAACCCAGCGATGCCCGCAGCGGCCAGCAGCACGAGGTGCGGCATGCCCGGCAGCACGCCGAGCAGCCCCAGGATGCCCGCGACCGGGGTCCAGGTACGTGCCGAGCCGAACTGGGTACCGATCTGGCCGGCGAGATCCTGGCTCGAGGTGACGCGAGTGACGATCGCGGCGGCGGCGATCGAGAGCATGAGCGACGGCAGCTGCGCGACCAGCGCGTCGCCGATCGCCAGCAGGATATAGTTATGCGCGGCGGCGCCAACGGTCATGCCGTGGCTGACCGGGCCCAGGATCAGGCCGCCGATGATATTGGCGAACAGGATCAGCAGGCCGGCGACCGCGTCGCCCTTCACGAACTTGGACGAACCGTCCATCGATCCGTAGAAATCGGCCTCGGTCGACACTTCGATGCGGCGCGCCTTGGCTTCATCGGGCGTGATCAGGCCAGCATTGAGATCGGCGTCGATCGCCATCTGCTTGCCCGGCAAGGCGTCGAGGGTGAAGCGCGCCGACACTTCCGACACGCGCCCCGCGCCCTTGGTCACCACGATCAGGTTGATGATCACCAGGATCGAGAAGACGAAGATGCCGACGACGTAATCGCCGCCGATCAGGAACGATCCGAACGCCTCGATGACATGGCCGGCAGCGCTCTCGCCTTCATGGCCATGGACCAATACGACGCGGGTCGAGGCGACGTTGAGGCCGAGGCGGAACAAAGTGGCGAAGAGGAGGACGGTCGGAAAGGCGGAGAAATCGAGCGGCTTCTGCGCGTTCAACGCGACCATCAGCACCGCGAGGCTGATCGCGATGTTGGTGACGAAGAAGATGTCGAGCATGGCGGCCGGGATCGGCACGACCATCAAAACGACGAGCAGCAGGATCGCGCCCGGAAGGGCGGCGTTGCGGGCGTTGCCGGCGAGGAGATTCTTCAGGACAGGCGGCACGCGTTACGCTCCCAGGCTCGCAAGCATCAGATAGGCCAGCCGCGCATTGTCGGGCGTCGGCCGGAGAAGGTTGACTGAACCGGTATTGGCCACCGGCGCGAGCGCGCCGGCCGCCTGACCGGTATTGACACGGGCGAGCGCCGCCTTGGCCCAGTCGGCGGCGGTACGGCCGGTGTCGCCGCTGCCCGGGATCACCTCGGCCCCACCAAGATTGGCGTCGAGCCCGGTCTGCGCGGCGAGCGAGGCGAAATTGGCCCTGGCGGTCTCGAACGCGCTGGTGCCATAGGCCTTGGCGAACGCGGTCGCGCCCGATCCGTCGAGCGCATCGGAGGCCAGGCTGGTTGCGCCGACCTTGGCCGCGCCCTTGTCGAGCTTTGCGGCGAAACGTTGATAGATGTCGCCCAGGCTGCGGGCATTGCCGCCGGCGTCGTAGAAGATCGAGCGATTGGCGCGGGCGGCCGCCGGAAACATCGCCGCGCCCGACGCGCCGGGATTGCTCTGCATCGTCTGCAGGAACGACTTGGCCCCGGCCAGGCCGAGGAAGTGTGCCATGTAGAGGTCGGTGCCGGTGGCGCCGCGACCGAGCGAGCTTTCGAGCGATGCCTGGTTGTCCGAGGCGAACTCGGCGGCCATCGTTGCGGAGACTTCGGGATTGTTGCGCAGGTTGAGGATCGCGCTCTTCATCTGCGGATCGCTCACCACCCAGCGATTGCCCGAGCGAGTGATGGCGTTCGACGCCCAGCCCAGGCCGTTCTCGGCGCCGTGCTGTTTGACGATGCCGAGCCAGGATTGGTCGATGAACTGGTAGAGCCCGGTGGCCGACGAGGTGCCGGCGCGCGCGCCCGGGTTCAGCCCGCTTTCGAGCTGGGCCTGGCCGAGCAGATAGTCGAAATCCATGCCGGTCGAGCGGCTCGCATTCGCGATCGCCGTCCTGACGCGGTCGACATTTCCGGTAAGTGCTACGACGCCGCCCATGGGGTTTGGCTGAATGCTCCCTGTTACGGGGATCACTCAGCAAGCAGCGTGCCAGTTTTGGTTAATGGGGGAGTCTTTTGCTCGGCTCACGCCGAGGAAACGGCTCCGGCCCGCTCCCCCACCCGGCCTCCCAGTCAGGATATGCTATGGAAGGCCGGGTGGGGAAGCGGGCCGGAGCCGCGAAGTCAAATCTTACGCGTACGCAGCAAGATGCCCGTTGGCGCGGTATCCACCGGCAGCGTCACCGGCAAGAATTTGCAGGCGGCGACGGACATTTGCCGCCAGCAGGTTGCAATAGATCCGCGCGGTCTCGTTCAGCCGGTGCGCTTCCTCGGCGAGTTCGCGCACGCCGGGCTCCAGCATGCCGCCATCGATCGCCGCCAGCTCGTTGAGCGCGGCCAGCTTCGCACTGGTCGCTTTATCGAGCGCGTCGACATCGTTGGTCTTCATCGCCGCGATCTCGGCGTGAAGCAGGTCGATCACCTTGATCAGGCCATCACGCCGCGTCATCGATCCATTCCCCCCTTAGCGACAACAGCCGGTCCGCGACCTTCTGTGGGTCGGGCTGGAAGCTGCCATCGGCGATCGCCCGGCGAAACCGGTCGACGCGATCCGCATCCACCGGCGGCTTGGCGGCGAGTTCCTGCGCCAGTTGCCCCACCGGGTGCGACGCCTGCATCTGCTGCTCGGGCGTAGCGATGGCCGACGCGATTTTCGCGGCGGCCGCCGCTCCGAGCACCGGAGCGATACGGGCATTGGGCGTTGAGCCCTTCGGTCCGATCGAGTCCACCATTGTCCACCCTGAAGCGTGTCTGGATCATCGAACGTCCGCCTGCCCAAATTGTTTAGAAAAAATTATTCCGCGCCGGGAATCATTGCTTTGCCCGGCTCGACCGCGACCGCCTGGATCGGCGGCTTGCCGTCCTGGACACGGATCAGCACGCGCGCGCCGGCCGCGGCATCGGTCGTAGCGATCCCGTCGCGCGTCACCGAAAAGGCGCCATCCCCCGCGACCACCGTCACCGGATCGCCGCGCTTGATCACGATCGCCGCCTTGGCCGCGGCAACGGGTGCCGCTGCCGGCGTCGCGGCAGGCGTCGGACGTGCCGGCATCATCACAGGTACGAAGATGCGCCATTGCGGGTCAGTGCAAGTCACCACGACCGAATCGTGGCTATCGGTACGCCAGTTGAGCGAGACCATCGGACAGGTCGCAAGCTTCAGCCGGGCGTCGACCACTGTGCGCGCGCCGCCGGACTCGCCGATCGCATGGCCGGTGAAGCCCGCGACCGCCTTGTCGATCAAAGTCGTGCTCTGGAAATTCTGCGCCGTGGCGGGGCTGGCCGCGAGCATCAGCGCGATGAAGGCTAAAGGTCGAGTCATGGTTGTTTCCTGACGGGATCGCCGGTGAAGCTCATCGTCACCAGCGCGATGCGGCGCCCCGTTCCGGGCGTCGCGATCATGATGCGGTCGGCGGCAACGCCGTGCGCGATCAGCCAGCTGGCGGTGGCGCGGGCGCGGTCGCTGGCCAGAATCTGGGCGCTGCCGGTGGTCGGGTCGCTATCGGCCTGCGTGCCCTCCGCGCTGCCGGCGATGCGCAGCGTCACGCGCGGATCGCGCAGGCTTTCCATCGCAAAGTCGAGCAGTCCGTCAGTGATGACGATCTTGGCCGATCCGGGAGCGAACCCCGCGGCAGCGGAAGCGAGCGGGATCGGATCGGCGGGCGTGGAGATCGCGGCGGTCGTCGCCGGTTTGCCGCCGAACCCTTCGCGCAATCCCTTGGCCAGTGCCTGGCGATCGGTCGCCTGGACCAGGACGAAGAAGCCGACCAGCAACAAGGCGAGATCGGCCAGCGTCCATAGCCAGAGCGGCCGCGCGGGCGGCGGATCGAGGAGATCGGTCTCGTTCATAAAACCGCCGGCGTGAAACTGGTGGGCGCCTTGACGCGCCCTTTTTCGGCGAGCGCGGCAAGCGGCGCGACCAGTCGCGTACGCTCTTCCGCTTCGGCGCGAGCACGGCGGCGCAGGCGCACCGCGATCGGCATCGCGATCAGATTGGCGACCAGCGCCCCATAGAGTGTCGCGAGCAGGGCGACCGCCATTCCCGCGCCTATCGCGGCGGGGTCGGTCATCGCCCAGAACATCTTCACCAGCCCGACCAGGGTACCCACCATGCCCATGGCCGGCGCGACCTCGGCGGCACCTGCCCACATGTCGGCGGCGGCGGCGTGGCGCAGGATTCGCGCGCGGCGACGCTCGTCGAGTTGGCGCGCGATCTCGTCGGGCATCGCGCCGTCGACAATCCCGGCGACCGCCGCGGCGACATCGCGGTCGGCAATCACCGAGCGGTCGAGCGCGTGCATGCCATGGCGGCGCGCGATCCGGCCAAGCGCGGCGATCTGGTCGACCAAAGGCGTCGCGTCGAACGGTTTCCGCGCCAGCGTACCGATCGCGGCAACACCGCGGCCGACATCGCCGAGCGAGGTCCGCAACAAGGTCGCGAACACGGTGCCGCCGGCCACGATGCCGATCGCGACTGGGTCGAGGAAAGCGCCGAGCGTGATGGGATCCGTCGTCATATGCGCGATGTACTGCAAGCATGGTGCCAGTTGACTCGAAGCACC